>JAKAAL010000190.1 GCA_021802375.1 Bacillota bacterium
CCGACCGGTCAGCGGGCACAAGACGTCGTGGCTAGAATGGACCGCAAGCGATGTCGGTGGATGAAATGCTCCAGATTGCGCCACGCGTCATCGTCCGCCTGGAACAACCGTGGTCGGTCTCCGGCAAAGTGTTTCTCTCTGCCCCGCCCAGTATTGGCATCGCCATCTATCCCGATGATGGGGGCACTCCCGAGATCTTGCTAAAGCACGATACATCACGATGTATCGTGCCAAAACTAAACATGGCAACGGGTACGCTCTATATCTCAGCCCTGGGTAACCTATGCCGACTGAACTGCGTTACTTCGGTTAAATAGGCTTTGAGACCCGAAAAGAGGCAGACGATAGTGCCATGAAAAAAATATGGATGATATTGTCTTTAGCCGGTATTTTAGGAATAACCACGGGATGCGGAGCAGCTCCCGCTCACGAGGGTGCGGCCCGGCACGCCATTCATAAAGTTTTGAACAAGGTGGCAAAGACGACTGCAAATCACCCGACCAATCGGGCGTTTATTACCTTAAACCCCCAGTCCGGTCGACCCGGAACCACGGTCACTGTTACCGGGTACATTCCCGCCGTGAAAGATCTTTCGGTTGCAAACCGCAAAAAACTGCCGCCTTTGGGCAATATCGGATTTGGGGGATTTGGCTCCGGGCTCATCATCAATGTCAGCACGATTACCTGGTCCTCAGAGCATCCGGGATATTTTACGGCCCAATTTCAGGTGCCTACTGAGCCGTGGCTCACGTCCCATGGCGAACATGCCCTAAAACCGGGTTCGTACCCGGTGGCCATTCAATGTTTTGGGCCGACTATTAAGGGATGTGCCTTAGGGCCGAGCCAGGCCAATGCCGGCTTCCACTTGGTGGGACCCATTTTACATCAAACCAGGCCTATATCATTGAGGATGTCCCCCGACCGTGGTGATCCCGGCACCACGGTGCGGGTATCCGGCTGGGCCCCTTTGACGGAAATCATCGGGCGGCCATTTGGCTATCAATTGGTGTGGAATACGAATGGCAAGACCAGTAATTACGGTGGTTTGGGACAAGTTCAGCAGTCGTTCAATGGTGATATCTCGGGCACGTTTAAAGTGCCGGCAAGCGTGGCGCCATTGGGGTTTCTTCAACCCGGCCTCAATAGCGTGTCGCTTCAGTACATGTTTACCGCTCAACCGGGAACATCCTTGACGTTAGGCCAGGCTCGATTTGACATCATAGCCCCCCGCACTTGGCAAAGAATCGGCAAGTTCCACCCCCTATATACCGCAACTAATCAGGCGGGATTCTCGTTTAGTCAACCCGGGCCCGTTGCGGTGAACGGTGGCACGGTAGCGGTTAGTACCATTCCAGGGGTGATTTGGCTTCAGAGCCATGGGGTGTGGCAGGCGATATCTCTGGCATCGGTAACGAGACTGGCGAGCCAGACCGGATATCCGGTAACCGTGTTGCGCTCGTCGCCGCCGTTGGTTTCTTCCATTACTTTGGATCCTGGATTTCCCAAGAGCCTGTTTTTGGCAGTAGAGGCGGTGTATCAACAGTATGGATCAGCGCCCCCGATGTACAACACCCCGTATTACACGACGAATTTGGGTAAGAGTTGGAAGCAGGTGCCTTTACCACCGGGATATACCGTGGGCCAATTTGGCGGATACCTCCAACGCGGACGTACCGTGGTCGCCTACTTCACTCATCGGAACCAATGGGCGACCGAGACCACCAACAATGGCGGTGAGTCATGGACGTCGTACGAAGCCTTGCCCGAACCCTCAACTGGCCCCTCGCTAAATTTCGGGCCCGTACCCAATGGAAATTTCGGACAAATGGGCAGCGGACAGACGGAACAATTATTGCAGAAAAATGCCAAGGGCCAGTGGATTTCATCCACCAGCTTCACCAACCTAGAGGGTACCACCACATTGACTGCCCTATCGTCTCATGAAGCGTTGCTGCTTCAACCCAATAACCCATATCCAGTGCAATTAACCGAAAACGGAGGCGAGACATGGCAGTACATTGCATTGCCGCCGATTGCCGGTAGCCAAAACGGGTCCAGTTATCAGGCACTGAGGATGTTGGACAATGGAGATATACTGGCTCAGGTATCCTTGGCCAATGGACCGGGCTGGTTCGTACTTGCACCTGGCGCAAGCCAGTGGCAATCGGTGCCGACTACGGTGATTCCTCCAGAGACCTACAACGTAACGATTGCTGGGGAGTCGGTGTGGTGGGTCGCTAACCAGGGCAGTGCCGCTACGCCGCCGACACTGATCGAGGTGAATCAAAGTCAACTTTAACCCTCGCCATCTTCCCGGCAGCATTCATCGCGGGCCAGCGCTGGTCTCTCCGTAGGCTGTCGCCGTGGAACTCACGGTCATTTGCTCAAGATTCTTCGGAGCATGAACGTCGCAATCATGCTCCGTTCAACAAACTGGACACCTCCACGTGGCGGTCTGGAGCGGCATCTGCTAGGCACGGACTCCGTACGCGGAACAGATTTTGCTGCGGGCAAACAGCGGTCAGCCATGACGACCATGTCGCTGGTATTCCCGTTGACGCCGGAATTTTCCCAAGCTCTGGTCCATGAGCAACAGCGCTAATCGGCGATTTTTCCTCAACACATTGGATGACTAATTCCCTGGTGTCCGAAACGTACCCCGATGGACGCAAAATTCCGGCGCCACATGTCGATTAGATACGTGGGTCGCCAATCCAACGAACCCAGTCCACGTGATGACGCACACTGTTCTAGAGGCGTCGATCTGCTGTCCACAGCAAACAATCTAGACTCTAGGCGACGGCTATATAGATCGCATCATAGGTCGCGGCGAGATGATAAGATTCGGCGAGCGAAAGGATCTGGTGACTCCAATTCGCTTCGTCCCCGTGCAATAGGCTAGGCTGAGGGCCGCAACCATGACTTCTTGCTCAACCCAGGTTTCGAGGAGGTGTAAGGCTGCTGCGGAATGCGGTTCATTCAGCACCCATTTTAACACCAGACTCGCATCGACCACCACACCATGCTGGAGTGCCGTCACGAGAGCTCCGTACTCCGTAAATCGCGTTGATTGTGCAAAATATCCGCCGAGTCGTTCGTAAAGATACAGTCGGCCATAATCGCAAGCCGCGTGTGTCGCAGTTGTTCCAGATCGCTAGAACTCATCGGCGCCCCGCCGCCCGGACTTTCGCCTATAGGGCAACGGGAGACCATTGGAGAGAAGACGCCGCCACAACCGGGCCCTTGCGAAAAATAGGTTTCCTGCACGTTATTGGGATCTAACGCAATTTTATAGGCTACGATCATGAGGACGACTCCTTCATCGCCGTGTGCAGTCCATCGAGCAACTTTTAATTCTTGCGCGATCGGCTCCCGTACAAGCGAGTAGACAATACGGAGATGACATCCTGGGCCCGCTCGTCCTCGAATGTCGTATTCCCGCCCTGATTGAACATCACCACTGCTACTCTGGTCGGCCAGGATGTCGTTCAGTAGTCACTTGAGGTCCTTCTAGTGCTAGTCCCGGGATCGGCCACGACCTCGAATGTTCAGCCCCGGCGGGTACAAGACAGTTCCAGCACTTTTTTTGTCGCTCCAGATCATCCTTTTGGTCGTGACCCAACCGCGCGGCGAATATCCTGCGCAAAAGTACCCACAGACTCGATGTTGAGCGAGTGGCTAGGGGGGTTTTGGCGAACCCTTTGCGGGTAGGCGTGTGGCGTCTCAACTATAGTTTGTTTCTATCGGTTGACGGTACTCATGTCGGGATACCGGTCGCCCGCGGCCGCACCCTGAGGCAGAGCCTCAGAAATTTGCTGTAGATCCTGGTCGGTGAGTCTCACATTTAAGGCTTCCACGTTTTCTTCGACATAATGAACTTTTTTGGTTCCGGGAATGGGGACGATATCTGGGCCCTGGTGTAGCAGCCAGGCCAATGCCAACTGTGCCGGGGTGACATGTTTCTCCCGCGCCATATGTTCAATGAGTTGTATTAACTGCAAGTTCTTTTGAAAATTTTCACCTTGAAAACGTGGAGAGTGTCGGCGATAGTCGTCGGCTGGCAAATCTTCCAGGCGTCGAAAGCGTCCGGTTAAGAATCCACGCCCCAGGGGACTATAGGGAACAAAGCCAATGCCCAGTTCGCGAACCGTGGGCAAGATCTCATCTTCTGGATCTCGGCTCCACAGGGAGTATTCTGTTTGCAACGCGGTAATCGGGTGGACCTGGTGAGCACGGCGAATGGTGTCGGGGGAAGCTTCGGATAACCCTATGTAGCGGACTTTACCCTCGGCAACTAACGCGGCCATGGCACCGATGGTCTCCTCAATGGGGACCGTTAGATCTACGCGGTGCAGATAATATAAGTCGATGTGATCCGTTTGCAGACGGCGCAACGAATCCTGGCATGCGGTGCGTATGTATTCTGGTGTGCCATTAATGCGAAGGAATTTGCCATCGGTAGACCGTTGGTTGCCGCACTTGGTTGCAAGCACAATACCCTCGCGATGTCCCTGGACGGCTTTGGCTAAGAGTTCTTCATTGGTAAAGGGACCATACATGTCCGCGGTATCCAAAAAATTGATGCCAAGTTCCCAAGCTCGGTGGATGGTAGCGATCGATTCGTGATCATCTTGACCACTGTAAAAATCCGACATGCCCATGCAACCCAGACCTAACGCTGAAACTTTCAGTCCCTGTGATCCTAACGTGCGTTGTTCCATGACCAATCACCTCCAAACGTTATGATACATCGTCGTCAGGACAATGATACCAGGATTTGGGGGTGAATCGGTACTGTCATGGATAGGCAGGGCTCTAGACCCATTCTGCATGACACATGCCCGGTTGTTTGGTTGGTTCACAAGCTCGTGGTACGGCCCCAGGCGGCAGCGATGTGGACTTGTTGGTCAAGGTGCGCCCCGATGTTGTCAGGCTAAGGATCGCGGAGAACATTTCGTCGTGTTAGATCGGAATTGGCCAACGCGAACCGTTCACCCCCAGATCGGTGACCTCTCCTCAAGACCCGAAAACATTCCCACGGCCTCCATTGCGGTCCACCACGAGGACCATCGACATGAGGGCTTGGTGCAACGACTAGTGAAGCGCAACGGGCTATCCCTCCGAAAATCCGACGATTTTCCGCTCCCGCGCAAAATCGGCGGGTCGTTCTTAGGTATGATTGCGGAAATCTACGTGATGAAGCAAATGGGGATACGGTATTCCAAACATTCCGGGTTTGGAATACAACTTTTCCACTTCCCCTGCACCCAGACAAAATTTGGTCGCAATAGACCAGAGGGTAATGGCCTCGACACGACAATTGTGTTTGTGTCTGAAGTGGCATGGAAAATCGTGTCACATACTCTTAACCTGATAACATTGCGGTGTGGCCCGCCGCCGTGGGCCCCGATCATTGGCAGGAGACCGTGAAAGACCGGCACGTCGTCCCTTATGATACGGATGCGACGCCCTGGTACCGGGAATGGACTCTCGACACGCGGCGGTACATCGTGGCTTTCGATGCCCGGCGCTATCATCTCGAAGACACCGCGCAAGCGAAGGCCGTGCAGGACGTCGATATATGGATCGCCGCAAAAAACGCGGAACTAGCCGCGGCCAAAAGGAATCGTCAGCGGGAGATCCTCGAGCGGACCGTGCAGGATCTCCTGCGTCACAAACACCTCTCGGACATCATCCAGTACCACCTCATAAGCCTCACCATTCCCCACCATTCCCCGGGGGCGTAGGTGGGGTCGCCTGCTTTCAGACGAACGCGCCGACAGACTCCTTATCCACGTCGGACATCATTGCCTGGTATCGACGCAAGAATCGCGTCGAAGAAGTCTTCCATGAAATCAAATCGCCCCTCGCCTTACGCCCTCTCTTTGTGACGCGGGCCCAACGTATTCGCGCCCACGTGATGGCGTGTGTACTGGCGTATGATCTCTACAACACCATGGAAGTCCGGCTCCGTCAGCATGACCATCCGGACGCCCTCCACGGTGCTGAAAGCCTTGGCGTCCAGCCAGATCAATCGGCTGCGTGTGAGATCCACGGACCAAACCCGCCTCACGATCACCGAACCCACGCCCCGTCAACGCGCCTATGTGTCGGCGCTCCAGTGTGACGCGGTCTTGGCAGACCGCACCATGCAATCTGTTGTCACCGCCATGAAATCCTGGTTGTAGTCACGAATTTTGAGCCACCCTGTTCAGCAACCCTTGTGTGCCAACGGCTGGCAAATTTGGCGCCAAAGGTTGGGTACAAAACGCTTCAGCGGCTGTCTTGTCCTCGGAAACAGCAGGACGGTTGTGATGTTGTGCTTAAAGGGGATCCCTTAGTGCCCGCCACCGACGAAAGACTTGGAGACAGTAGATGCGTAAGACAATCTTTCTCTCCCGCGGGTATCAACCCCTTTCAGTGAGACGTGACCATTGGATGGCCACGAACATGCTAGACATCAAGGCGTCGCGCCGTCCAAAGGCCAGCTATCAAGGCTACCGCCGTCCAAATTAAGAGGACGATAATGGCCGCACTCAAAGGTACAACCATCTGGTAATCGAATGCTTCCTGTCCCGTCCACACCTGCATCAATGGCAGAAACATCGCGGGGTTAGCTATAGCAATAGGTCCCAAAGCGTGACCTAAAATATTGCTGATGACCAAAACCGCCCCCACAATCAGTGAAAACACCGTCGAGCGGGTAACCATCGACAATGCCAGAAAGATGGCCACAAACGTACCCATCACTAGCAAAGCTAGTCCGAATGTTGCAAGGTCATAGGACCACTGAGGAAGAAGATGAAAGGTTTGCACGGGAACCGATATCTCGCCACCCGCCATTTTAAGACGCAACCCAACAGCGTGAGGGTTCATGGGATTCCCAGTTCCCATCACGGCGGTTGCCATGAGAAAAAATCCCACAGCCAAAACCGCCATAAATGTCCAAGTCACAGTCAATGCAGCGCCAAGTTTAGCCAGATAAACGAACCGCCGCCATGGTGCATGCAATAACAAGCTCCCCACAGTTCCCCCTTCAATTTCCGACGACATCCGATCCCCTGTGAGCCCCAGCGCCACTAACCCCAGCAATAGCATGGTCGTTCCCCCGAAAATCTGGCCGACAATGCGATATCCCCCGTGGTCACTAGGATGATAGATGGTAATGCCATGGACCAACTGATAGCGGGCGATGGCAATTTGTTGCAATGTGGTGCCTAGTTGCGAACTCGGTGTATGCTTTACCGATGATTGGAGACTCGATAGTTGCTGGCGGACAAACACAGTACCCGGGTTAGGAGGGTTTTGTTCCATTTGCCGCAGCGCCGATTGATTGCCCCGAAGTTCCTCCTCCAAGATC
>JAKAAL010000191.1 GCA_021802375.1 Bacillota bacterium
CCCCGAGTTGACCAGGTTGAAAACATCTTGTTTGCTGCGGATGACTACTTGATTGGCCACCCGTCGTCCCTCCTTTGATGGGGGTGCTCCAGTCACAGGCCGATGGACACAAATTTCCAATCCAGATAATCCTCGAGGCCCTGATGGCCTCCTTCGCGGCCAAATCCACTATGCTTGACGCCCCCAAAAGGCGCTTGCACAACGGTCGGCACCGGGTCGTTGACCCCAATCACGCCATATTGCAACTGTTCATACAACCGCACGACCCGCCCTAGGTCGCGTCCATACAAATACGCTGCTAATCCATACGGGGTGTTATTGGCCCACCCGATCACCTCCTCGTCGGTTTCAAAAGCCCACATGCCCAGCAGGGGTCCAAAGGTTTCTTCTTGCGCCACCAAGGCATCGTGAGAGATGTCTGTGACCAGGGTTGGGGCATAAAACCACCCCAGCGGTGCGTTGGCAATGGCCACACGCTGTCCGCCGGTTACCACGCGGCCACCTCGGGTCACCACATCCTGCACCTGCCGTTCCACTTTTTCTATGGCACGGACGTTGATCATGGGACCGATGTCTACCGACGGGTCTACTCCTACCCCCACTTTCAGGGCAGCAATGCGACGCGCTAAGCGTTCGCCGAACTCTTCATAAATGGATTTTTCTATATAAAGACGATTGGCGCAAATGCACGTTTGGCCGGCATTGCGAAATTTGGATGCGACCACACCCTCGATCGCAATATCCAAATCAGCATCATTCATCACGATGAATGGCGCGTGTCCACCAAGTTCGAGCGAGACTTTCTTCAGGCCCTGGGCCGCGCGTTTCATGAGCGTCTGACCTACGACGGTGGATCCTGTAAAAGAAATTTTCCGCACGACAGGGTGATTCAACAATTCCTCGGCAATGGGCTCAGGTGGTCCCACCACGATATTGACGACCCCAGGGGGCATGCCGACCTCTTCAAAAATTTTCCCCATGGCCAAAGCGGACAGCGGTGTAGACTCTGCGGGCTTAATGACCACCGTACACCCCGCCGCCAGTGCTGGTGATACTTTTCGCGCAATCATGGAAGCCGGAAAATTCCATGGGGTAATGGCTGCAACCACACCGACAGGCTGCCGGATTGCCAAGAGTCTTTTATTGGGGGTGGAAGCTGGAATTGTCTCTCCATAGATTCGTTTTGCTTCTTCCCCATTCCATTCGAAATAGTCCGCTGACATTAAGACTTCCGCTTTGGCTTCCCGTAATGGTTTACCTTGCTCAGCCGTTAGAATCTCCGCCAACAGATCTGCCTGCATACGAATACGGTCGGCAACCTGCCGCATTAACCCCGCCCGCTCTCTTGCAGGTAAAGCAGCCCAGTTTGGGAAAGCTCGAGCTGCGGCATCAATCGCGTTCCGGGTCTCTCCTGGACCTGCTTCCGCTACCTCAGCAATGACCTCCCCTGTCGCCGGATTGGTGACGGCCATCGTTCGCGATGCGTCGCGCCATTTCCCATCAATAAATAGTCCGTAGTATTTCATGATTCCCTCTCTTCCTCCGTGAAAATTTTATAAACTGAAGCCGTGTCTTCTCCACCCCAACCACGGGCTTGGGCCTCTTGGAACAATCGCAAAGACTCGCTGCCCAACGGTACGGGCATGTCTAGGCCAACCGCCATTTCCACGGCCAGTCTAATATCTTTGACCGTCAAATCGATGGCAAAACGCGGAGCATAATCCCCATTTACAACCCATGGTCCTCGTAACTGCAATTGGTGTGACTGGGCACCGGTGTCGGCCAGCAAACGCACCATCATATCGACGGAAATGCCGGATTTAAGTCCCAAAGCCAGACCTTCAGCCAATACCGCCATATTGGTCATACCGATGTGATTGCTAATGAGTTTGAACGCAGTGGATTGCTCGACCCCGCCTAAATAATGAACAGGGGTTCCAATTTCCTCTAATAAAGGCTTCCATCGATCAAATACCGCTGCATCGCCGCCCGCAAATATGGGTTCGGTAGCCTCGGCGGCTTGTGCCGGTCCCTTTCCCAGGGGACACGCCAAAAATTGATGGCCCATCGCGGCTAGTTTGTCCGCTAGTCGGCGCGCTGTTTGGGGATCGATGGTGCTGACATCGATCACGGTAGTGCCTGGAGCAAAATACGGTGCAATGCCCTGAGGGCCAAACAACAGTTGCATCACGTCGCTGGGAAGCGGGAGGCTGGTAAACACCGGGTTTGTGCCACGCGCCACATCTTCTACATGAACCGCAGCGATGGCGCCCCGCTCAACGAAGCTTTGCACCACATCGCTCCGCAGGTCATAGACGATCACCTTATGGCCTTTATGCAACAGATTCTGTGCTAAGCCTCCTCCCATTTTCCCCAACCCGACAAATCCAATCATCTCGTGATCCTCTCCTCAGAAAAAATTTTTTCATCCTCCTGCGAACAGAACGGACAGTGCGTTTTATCAATCGGTCGATACTCTGCTGCTCAGGATCTAGCACCATCCACTGCCAGCGGTAGATGATAGAATTGCAAATGTGTCGACACAAACTCTTCCAGCTGATCCGCATGGATTTTGAGGCCGAGACCTGGTAACGAATTTAGGTGGGCAGCACCATCGATAATGGTCCAACTGGGTTGCACCACATCCCGCACTAAATTTTCATTGGTGTCACACTCCACCCATTTGACCCGTTCTGACCATGCCGAGGCCACCTGAAGCGAGACAGCTTGGGCTACCGGTCCGCCTAACACGTGGAATGCGACATAATCGGAAATAGTTGCAGGAAAATCGATCACTGTGCGGGCGGCCTCGATGCCTCCAATCTTGCACAGGTCAGGTTGCAGGACTTTGAGTTGCATGGTCGGAGCACAAGATATTTGGTCCAGATACCAGTTTTCACCTGCGGCAATACAGGAAAATTGTTGTCCGAGCAGACGATATCCTTCAAAGTCCAACGCCGAAATAGGTTCTTCCACCCATTGCACTCCTTGTTTGCAGTAATACGGCACTTCTTTTAAGGCGGCCTCTCGCGACCACCCTTGGTTGGCATCCACGATGATACTGCGCACCCCAGGTATGGATCGGGCCAGGCGAAAGTTTTCGTGGTCATGCGCTCTATCAAACCCCACTTTAAATTTGATGGTCTTAAAGCCGTCGTCAATCGCCTTTTCAATCCTCTCTTGAATACGGTCAGGGCCGATACCACTGGCATAAATCGGGACTGGAGACAGACCGTCCTCCCCTGAGTGCAGCAGGTTGCGCAGCGGTTTGTGATGTCTCTGCGCCTCCAGGTCCCATAGAGCGATTTCCAGGGCACTAACCGCATGATAAAAGGACCCCAAGTTTCCGGACTGCACCGCTTGAATGCGGTAGTGTTCAATAATCTCCTTGACAGCACCAGGCCGTGCAATAAATTCCAATGTGTCCTTAAGCAGGCGCCACAAGACCACGACTCTCTCGTCTAACGCCCATGAAGGAAAATTGACCCATGATTCCCCCCAACCTTCGACACCATTCTCGTCGACCAACTGGAGCAATAGCACCGGTCGATTCCACATAGTTCCAAACGAAGTGCGAATAGGATGTTTCAAGGGTGTAATTAATGGCCAAATCGTAGCACTAACCCTGCGATTCATGGCTGATCCTCCTGTGGCATGATTCAATTATTATTCTATACTCTATAGACTATATACGCAAGTCTATTCGGATAATTAGGTTTATACTAAACGCCATGGTATTGGTATTGGTTTCTCGCTTATGATATGACGGAAGAGGAGGAATCCATCGTTGGACATTAGATTGTCTGGCACCCTATCGGAGCGTTTGTATCTGGTGTTGCGTGAAAAAATCTTGGCCGGAGAATATCCCCCCGGGTATCATCTCAAAGAAGTGTCCCTTGCCCAAGATTTCTATGTCAGTCCCACCCCGGTTCGAGAGGCCATTAGGCGCCTGACGCAAGAGGGATTGATCCAAACCCAGCGCTATCGCGGCTCCGTCGTAACCCAGTACAATGTGGCAGATTTCCTTCATCTGTATCAAATTCGTGAGATCATCGAAATCCCTGCTGCACGGCTTGCGATTGCCAACGCGCAGCAACAAGATATTGCTGCGTTAAACCACGTGCTGGAAGAATCTGTTCAAGCAATGGTGGTTCATGATCACGCATCCCTATTACAACTCGACCTAGTTTTTCATGAGTGTCTGGTTCGAGCGTCGGGCAACCCTTTTCTCTCCGATATTTCCCGAGGAATCCACGAAAAATTGCAAACCATTCGCAAGATCACGATTCCAGAATCGATCATGGGCCGAAAATCGCATGATGAACATTGCAAAATCGCCGACGACCTCAAGCGGCGCGACTCGACAGCCATTGCAGACCATCTCACGCACCATATCCGACGCAACCGAGACGAAGTCTGGCGTTACCTGACCGCCGCCGAAGGCTTGCCGCCGCAGGAAGAAGATCGGTCTCAGCCACCCGAATAGCCCATCCTACGGCGACCCCCTTCAACAAAGATCCGTTGGCACTATGATGTCCTGATCCACCCGTGGCTCAGGAACTACGATAGAGCTTGGTGAACACAAACTCTTTGTGGCCCAACACCTCAGTAGCGGTCAGACGCCCATTTAAATTGCGGAACATCATGTCCAACAACGCCTGTCCCGCTTGTTGCAACGTCATTTCCATCGACAAGAGACCAGAAATGTCTACGTCGATATGCTCCGCCATGGATTGGGCGGTGTGAGGATTCGCGGTGGTTTTTAAGACAGGTACGACGGGGTTCCCCACGATGTTGCCTTGGCCTGTGGTAAAGAAGTGAAACACCGAACCTGCAGCTCCCATGAGGGTAATAAACTCGGCAGCTGCAGAGGATGAGTCCATAAAGCTCAACCCTTTGACCGTTGGGGCCATCGCCGGTTCCAGTGCGTCCACTATGGGGCTGGTACCGGTCTTCTGAATGTTGCCCAAGGCCTTCTCCTCAATCGTGCTGAGCCCCCCGGCGATATTGCCCTGAGTAGGCTGCGAGCCCAATAAATCAACCCCTTGGGACCGCACCAATTCTTGATAATTTTCGTGCATCGCCAAATAGCGAGATCGCACCGTGTCATTGACACACCGCTCGGCAATTATATGCTCGGCTCCGGTAATTTCGGTGGTTTCCCCAAAAATAACGCGGGCCCCATGCTCCACCAGCCAGTCCACGGCAACTCCCACGGCCGGATTCGATCCCAGGCCCGACGTGGTGTCAGATTCGCCGCATTTGGTACTGAAAATCGCGTCGGCTATGGGAACTTCTTCCCGTCGCAATTCGGAGGCATAGTATAAGTATTCCCGCGCTTGGCGTACGGCTGTTGCAATGGTTTCGGTGTCCCCATGCCCTTCGATTGAGAAACCCGAGACAGGCTTTCCTGTCTTGGCAATCCCTTCTACGACCTTTTTGGTCCAATTGGGTTCAATGCCAATGACGACAGCAGCAGCAATGTTCGCATTGGATCCGGTCCCAATGAGCGTGCGAAAATGCAAGTCCAAATCTTCCCCAAATTGCAACCGTCCATACGGATGGGGCAACGGCAATGTCCCAGGCGCCAGGTGGGCCACGCCTTCAACCGCCGCGTTGGATAAGTCATCCACAGGAATAATGGCCACATAATTACGCGAACCCACGGCCCCATTGGCGCGACGATACCCTAAAAATGTCGTCTGTTTCATATTACGCCCACCTCACACTCTTAATGTTGTGTACATGCACATGATTACCAACCGAAATAGCTTGCGTGGCCATGCCAATCACTTCGTTATATTCGATGATCTGATCACCCTGATTTAAATTCTTCAAGGCCACTTTGTGTCCCAACGGCACGGCCTCGCGTAAGGTAATCCGGGTTTCCTTGAGCGATTTTTGGTACACGCCCGTGACGGATTCACCAGCCTGCAAATCTCGCACCGCCACCCCGACATGGTCAAGGTCGTCATGAATCAAAAATCCGTGAGCCATTGCTCTGCCTCCTTTTAGGTATGTGGTCATACCACATACCTATAGAATCCAATCATTCCGTCAGCTTGTCAAGAGTTTTCTGGCTAACACTCACAAAGATCCGAGAACCGCTCTCTCAACACTTGTTAAGTGCGCCATCATAGCCGCTTGCGCAGCAGACACATCGCCCTCCATGATGGCCTGTGCAATCCTTTCATGATCCAGAATTGACATCCATGCCCGCCCGGGAATTGCTAAGCTCGTTTTGCGCACCTCTTCCAATAGATCGAGCAAATTGGTCATTAGCCGTCCGGCAATAGGGTTATGGGACGCAATAATCAGCGTGGTGTGAAACGCTTGGTCTGACAGTGCTGCAGTGACGAGGTCCACCCGATTAGTATCCGTGACATGGGCTTTGACGTCTTCTACCAGTCTTGTCAACTGTTCCTTATGCGCTAAAGATGCCCGTGAAGCAGCCCACCCCGCCGCGGCTGTTTCCATTGTTTTACGCACCTCAAATAATGCAGCAATCGTGTCGGGTTTTACTATTAACGGTGTCCACAGGGCATTTCCTATCGCCATCCCCTCATCGCCCTGCACAAAGATCCCTTTACCGTGCTGGATCGAAAGCACGCCTAGTCCAACAAGAGTACGGAGCGCATCGCGAACCGTGGTGCGGCTAACATTAAAAGAAATGGCCAAATCGCGTTCTGGAGGCAGGCGGTCCCCGACGGAAATGGCCCCTTCCTCAATTTTGGCAAGAATGTCTTGCACGATTTGATCACGAAGCGAAAGATTCTGCGCTATCGGCTCAAACATAATGGTCCCCCTGACCCGGCCGTCCGCGTTCGATTTCCCCACATATCACCATTTACTTCGATGCCAGACCAACCTCTCGGATATTCAGTATGCACCAACAGCGCCTCAACTGGAAGTCCATTGGGGTATCCCAGGTTTGTCTTGACAGTTGATCTTGACGGCTTCCCGTACCCGTACTTGTTGCAATCAACAAATTTCGCGTACAAAAAGTTCTTCAGCTATAGGTTCACATACACGATAGTGACGGCCCACAACCCATTTCGAATAGCCTGTCTCACAAGTCCTTCTCCTTTCTTTTTAACCAGGGAGAGGTCTTTACAGGCTCGATACCGGGAACGCCATATCGCAACCCCAGTTCATTGAGTTGGATGAGTAGCGCCCTATCGATGGGTACTCCTTCCAAGAGATATTGCGCTCGTAGTGCCTCGCTTCGATCCCCAGGCAACGCAACGTGTACGCCTTCGGCTGGTGGTACTTCCCGGATAGCAGCCTCCATGAAGTTCATTCGATCACCGAAATCACTGCGAGGCAAGAAATTTCCTGGATTAAAAA
>JAKAAL010000192.1 GCA_021802375.1 Bacillota bacterium
TCACCACCGAGGCGGAACGTCATGCTAATCCAACAGTTGAGCGCGATCATTTTTCCCAAGAAACCCCGTCCTGTCCCCATTGACCAGGAGTCAGATCGGGACCAAACGGTCCCGGCAATGACCACGCCAGTCAGCTCGACCCCCGCATCGGCCGACCCGGAAGGGTCGCCGGTTCCGCACTCCCCGGACCTCTATGATCCCCAATTTCCAGTCACGATGGAACGGATGCATGGGTTGTTGCAGTTTCTCGGGAGTCATTCCACTGAGCTCTTAACGCATGCTGCTTTAGAAGATGAGTTGACCGTCTTGGGCCGCGACCTGCTCCGCGTGGCGATGGAAGAACATTTCCAGTTGCGAGCGCTGACGGAAGTTCCCCTGCCTGAAGTCGTGGACGCGCAAGGGATAGCTCATACCACGAAAGAAGCGCATCAGACGCGGCCATTGATTACGCGGTTTGGACCGATTGGGGTGATGCGGTTGGCCTATCGGCACAAGGGCACGGCCAATCTCTATCCCGCTGATGCCGCGGCCAATTTGCCCACCGAAAAGTATTCGCATGGCTTACGAGAAATCGCCGCCAAGGCGGCGGTGCAAGGCTCGTTTGACGCCGCCGTCGAGGTGATTGCCGACCAGACCGACCAGCATTTGGGCAAACGTCAAGTCGAACCACTCGTCCAACGGGCGGCTGAGGACGTCAGTCGCTTTTATCCGGATCAGGTCCGTCCCACGCTGGCGGACGGCCAGGCCCTCATTCTTTCCGTGGACGGCAAAGGCATCGTCATGCGCACTGAAGCCTTGCGACCTAGCACCGCTGCGAAAAGGGCGAACGCCACGCATAAACTGCAGACCCGACGCTCGCCGGGCGAAAAATCAGGTCGCAAGCGCATGGCCGAAGTGGGGACAGTGTACCCGATTGACCGCGTGGTCCGCATTCCGAGCGATATTCTCCAGGCTAATCCCTCGGATTCGACGCGCACCTAGAAGCTCGGCCCCAAGGCGATGGATAAATGGTTGGTCGCAAGCGTCGCCGACGAGATGGGCGACGTCATCTATCAGGTGTTGGAAGAAGCCCAACGCCGGGATCCTCAACCTGAGCATCCCTGGGTCGCGCTCGTGGATGGCAATCAGTCCCAGTGGAAATATCTCCGACAGGAAGCTCAGGCCCGGGGTATCGATCGCAAAGTATTCTTCGACTTCATTCATGGGCTTGAATATTTATGGAAGGCCGCGTGGTGCTTTTTCTCTGCGGACGACGCCGACGCGGAACAGTGGGTGCTGACCCACGGGCTCCAGGTGTTACAGGGCCGGTCGTCTCAAATCGCCGGGGCGATTGGACGCAAGGCGACGGTGAACCAACTGAACGCGAGTCAACGCAAAGTCATCGACCAATGCACTCATTATTTGCTCGACAAGCGGCAATATTTAGATTATCCCACGGCCCTGGCCCAGGGGTGGCCCATCGCCACCGGCATCATTGAAGGAGCTTGTCGCCATCTCATCAACGATCGCTTTGATATTACCGGAGCCCGTTGGGGTCTCGAAGGTGGTCAGCGTAGTCTGACCATGGAGCCGAAGCGCTCTTGCAGTTGCGCGCCGTCTGGAGCAATGGCGACTGGGCCGCGTATTGGACGTATCACCTGGCGCAAGAGCAACGCCGGGTGCGCTTCAGTCAGTGTGCGGCCGGGGTCTCGGCCGCCTAGTCTGACCCCTTGGGATCCGCAGTCACTGGGTGAAGCCCCTTAGGGCAGGCTTTCGCCGCCTGGTGGCGGCGTGCCATGCCGTTGTCACGGCTCAGGACGGCGAACCTGTCGGACCCAGGGAGGGGCCACCCATTAGACCGGCGATGGAGCGCGTTCAGTGACCATCGGTGCTTGCAGATTGGCCGAGGATGAGCCAGTGGACAGAGAATTCCTTCGAGGGAGGTTCACCACCGTATTCGCTGCGGCGCCTACGTAACGGGGGTTCTGAGCGCGTCGAGCCACGAAATCCAGCCCATGAGGTGGCTCTTGATGTCACGCAAGCTCCTCCTCGTCTGGGTCTCTGACGGCACGAAACGGAGTGCCGAGGACGATCCGCATCGTGAGCACGCCCTCACCCCGGAGCACTTCATGACCATTGCTGCGCTGAATTGACATCATCTATCACCAAGACCAAGGCTACTCGGGGACTGATCCGAGGGCTTGTTTTTCGCTGCCCCGATGGCATTCACCTCCCAGGGGGGCGTAACTGCTCGGGAGCGGGGCCAACGGATCCCTGGAACTGGATTTGACATCCCCACGGCAACTCGAATTTTCTTCCTAAGGGGTACCTGTCTTTTCGCTCATACGAATTACTTTTTTGCTTCCCTTCAGAAGAGCCACACCCATCGCCTTTCCACCCCGTACAAGATCGTTCGCCAGGGGATCCGTTCGTCATTTTGCAGGTGATAGATCGCATGTTTCCTCATCGCGGTGATTTGGCGAAAATGGCTCGTAAACACAAGTCATTGACACGGTTCAATACCAGGAACGGGAGGAGCATCATTAGCATGATAGTTGGCGTCACGCTATACCCTTGAGCCTTTTCGAAGCCGGCCTTCTTGATAATGGAGGGCAATTTAAAGGTCTTTGCCGCCTCCAACAACACGGTAGTCATGGAATACTCGTGCGTTTCGAGGATTCCGAAAGCCCAATCAACCAGTTTTTGCACAAAACAGACGGCGTCACTCGAAATTAGGCAGGAGACCATTCAACCACAGATTGCAAATGGTCCAAAAAATTATTCGTACATGCAGGATTCTGACTACGAAACAACGAATAGTTGATTAGTTTATGTAAGCGATCACGGGTTCATATTTGAGAACTAGGAGGATCGGTCTCTAAATTTAGGAGGTGTCGTTTTGGTGAAACGTTCATATTCCTTAGCACTCGGTTTGCCGTTACTTGCCACTACCCTTCTTGGTTTTTCCCCGGTCAAGAAATCGGAATCTCTTCCGAAACTGGCCTTCAGGGGTACCATCACGATGTATGCCCAGTCATACACACCTGATGTGCCTGGGGTTACTCTGCCTTCAGGTTCTTCGAAACTTTCCGCGTTTGAGAATGCGGCTAAAGCATTTGAATCAGACTATCCCGGCATTCATATCAAGTTTGTTGATAGCAGTACCATGGGAAGTACTCAGTGGTATGAAACGGAAGCTGCTGCGGGCAATCTGCCGGACGTTACATGGGTGCAAGGTACTGTCGTTGATAGTACTCTCCCAAAAGGGATGTTTGTCAATTTAAACTCCTATTTTTCCAAGCCAAACCCATATCTCCCTGGAAATACCGCGTGGAAAAACATCATGAATCCAAGGGTGTTAGCGATTACGAAAGCTCCCAATGGGGCTCAGTACCTAGTCGATGGTGATTGGGTGGGAACTGCTTTTTACTACAACAAACTACTGTTTAAAAAAGCGGGAATAACCCACGTTCCTGCCACTTGGACAGAACTACTGAAGGATTGCAAAATATTGGAAGCTCATGGGATCCAACCTGGAGCAAATAAGGTGAATTACGGCTGGTTTGCCGCAATTTTTGCTGCTAACGCCTTCGGGTCCAAAAATTTACAGAAAATGGTGAGCTATACGCCAGGATCTCAGGGATACATTAGTGCCTATGACGAGGTCATGGCCTATCATTCCGGCCTGTTTAATCCTGCGAAAAACCCCCGCATTATGGGGTGGTGGCCCGCAATGAAGACTCTTTACCGTTACTGGGACAAAGACGTGCTAGATGAATCGCCAACCGCTACTTTGCCGGCCGACGCACCTAGTGGTGAAAATACATTCGCAGCTCAAAAGGCTGCGATGACTTATCAAGGTTCTTGGCTACCTAGCGAAATTGCAACATTGCCAAAAAACAAACAATTTCCCATTGGCTCGTTTAACTTGCAGTCGTTAAAGGGGTCTTCCCCTTACGCGACGGGACTATTTACGGGACAAGATGTAGGTGGCCCCAGTGCAGCCTTCCAATATGCGATTCCAAGTCCCGCCGCCGACCACTCGCTGACTCCGACCAAACTCAAGGCTGTCGTCGCCTGGATGCAGTTTTTTTCTCGGCCGTATTGGGATCAGCAGATCGTTAACCAATTGGGGTCTTTTGTTCCAACCTTCAAAGGAACCGTCCCTACCAAGGCTAATAAGGGATTAGCTGCTGATTTAACCAAACCCTATTATCAATTGTATCCGTTTAATATTGTCACCACACAGGCCGGCGATCAATTGCCAAACTTGTTCCAAGAATACGTAACTGGCTATACCAGTTTAGCGGCCGCCGAAAAGCAATTTAACACAATTGCCCATACTGCCGTTACACAGTATATTGCCACCAACCATGTACATTTTTAAAGCTTGATACCTACCGATTCTGATACTCATCGTGTTGAAACGAACAGTAACCTTATCTTGTGACGGGGGGCGGTGCCTTGCCCCCCGTTTAACTCCAGAACAATTAGGAGGAAACCCTATGCAAATGCGTGTCGTCCTCACGTCCGGTGACTCTACGCCGGTTTCAGACCAACAAAAGGAAAATCACCTCCGTTCGATTCGACGTACGCGTTTCATTGC
Source organism: Bacillota bacterium (assembly GCA_021802375.1). The sequence goes on from JAKAAL010000192.1 coordinate 4,586, forward strand.
ATATGGATTTATTCCGCCAACGTTTCTATTTATTTTGGGATTTAGCTATTATCCTGCCATTCGCGCCTTGGTCGGTGCCTTTACCACCTGGAACGGGTTCAACCCGCCTACGTTCGGTGGAATTGCTAACTTTTTACAAGCATTTTATGATCCGGTATTTCTCGGGTCGCTGTGGCATGTGGGACTATGGACCGTAATCGGTCTGGCGCTCGCCTTGATTCCACCTTTTGTAGTAGCCGAATTTATCTTTCAACTATGGAGTCAGAGAGCTCAGTACATCTATCGGACCCTATTCGTCATTCCGCTAGTCTTACCAGCCGTGGTAGGTTCATCCAGCCACACCATTATGCTCTGACCAGCATTTCGAACAACTCATCGCTCAACTATAAATTTTTGGAGGGGACATTCGTTTGCCACTACCCGAGGAGTTGCCGTATTCAGATATATTTGTTGGTGGGGATTTGCTGAAGAGGATGGAGCGGAACTTTGATCGCCTCGAAAGCACTCCCTACCAACATCCCGGTATCTTTAAGCCCAGCGACCACGACTGGCCGGGCGATTACGAAGGTCGAGTGATTTTAGGGCTGGTGTTGCTCGCTCAAGCATCACATCGGGAACCTCTTTATCTTTCAGAAATCATGGATAACCTGTCTGAACACGTAAACGTGATGGGTTACTTTGGGCCCGTGAGACGAGATGGTACGGTTGACGAACAGCAATTAGCAGGAAATAGTTGGGTACTTCGAGCTATGGTCGAGTACTATCGATGGAAGCACGATGGCCTTTCTTATCGGATCATCCAAAACACCGTAGAAAACCTTCTGTGGCCAGTAAACGGATTTTATTCCGCGTATCCCTCAGACCGACGCTTACAAACTGAAGGAGGTCCAGCAGGCCAACTGCTCGGTCATCCCGCCGGAAGATGGTTATTGTCCACCGATGTTGGCTGTGCGTTTATTCTGTTGGACGGTGCAACAGCTGCCTACCAAATTGTACCGGACCCCAAACTAAAACGTTTGATCGAGGAAATGGTTCAACGGTTCGCCAAAATCGAGCCTCAGGCCCTTTCGATGCAAACGCATGCTACGCTGTCGGCAGCCCGCGGAATTCTTCGGCATTATGAGATAAGTGGCGATCCATCGAGTCTATCACTTGCAGAACGTACTTATCGGATTTACACTGAGCATGCTCTGACGCCCAATTACGCTAACTACAATTGGTTCGGACGACCGCAATGGACCGAAGCTTGCGCGATCATCGACTCATTCATGTTGGCCGTTCAATTGTGGAAACATACGCAGTGCGCGCATTACCTCGATGACGCCCATAAAATCTATTTCAACGCGATCAGCTACGCTCAGCGTCCCAACGGCGGATTTGGCTGTGATTTCTGCGTTGGGCCAACCAGGTATAGTTTGGAACCACTCAGGACCGCCTTCGAAGCTTCTTGGTGTTGTACTATGCGTGGTGGTGAAGGATTGGCCCGAGCAACACAATATACCTGGTTTATGGAGAAAAACCATATTACTTTACCGTTTTACCACAACGGGATCGCTAGAATTGCGTTGTCTACCGGCCAGATCACCATTCGCCAAACGACGAGATATCCTATTGACGGTGCTATCCGTCTAGAGGTACTCCAATCCTCCATTGTGGAAGAAACAACCGTCAATTTGTATATTCCTGAATGGGTGGAGGACAACCGAGTGAGTCTCACCCTTAATGGGGCGCAACAAAGCATCGTGATGATAAATCGCTTTATTGCAATCACGAAACGATTTCAACCTGGAGATATTGTTCAATTAATTTTTCCGATACCTTTGTTAAAGGTGACTTCGATAACGCACCCCCAAAGAGCTTGGTCTCTGTGGCATGGATCGTTACTGTTGGGGGTTAACGCTCCGCCTGGGGACGTACTCATCTCTTCGTCAGAAACGTTCATTCCACTCGAGAATGCCTTCTATCGAACGCAGGAATCAAGGGCACTACTTGGTCCCATTACAGATCTATATCTGACAAACACAGAAAGCGCCGTTGTCGATCGGAGACAGGTTTGGTTTCCAATGATTATGTCAGACCGCTAAACTTGTCGACCGACCGTCACAGTCAATTGAGCGATTTCTGATTCTTACAAATATCTGGATCCGTGACACCGATTCCAGAATAATCGCACAACTAAATTTAGGGTCAGAAAGCAAACTTTAGTTTGTAATTGCGAGGATGGTCCTGCCGGATTGGCAGAGTCGAAAGACTGAGCGTTTCCTCGGTTCGCGTGCCGTGGGACTCACCGGGCATGCCAAAGTCCGGCTCGCATTGAACCGGTCAATATCGTGTTATAGGGCGAACCGTTCGGCCGAATGGTCAGGACTCAAGGGCTGGCAAAGAGATCGTACAACCTGGCAATCGCAGGACCCCACGGGTTGTTTAGGCTATAGCGCTACGAGAGGGTTCGCCCGTGGCGAACCCGTTTGACTGCACACTGCACGAGATGTTTCGTCACGGTCGCCAGCCGTCGTCGATGCTGCGGAGTGCGCAGCGGAACGGTCGGATCGTTCAGGGTCGCCTGTCCCATGACGCGCAGGACGTTGAACACTACCAAGGCCATTGGCATGATGAGATTGTTCGTCACCAATTTCCCGGACGGCAACCGCTCCAACATCCCGATCGGTTTTGTATTCACCAGGTAGCCCGACCGCCTTACGGCGCTCGGGCCCCCTCAGAACCGGACGTGCACGTTTCCGCGCATCCGGCTCAAG
>JAKAAL010000193.1 GCA_021802375.1 Bacillota bacterium
CCCGTTCCCTGATGGAAGTGCCAGTCCCATCCGGATAACCGCGCAAAACCGCAATAGGGAGGGATAAGGAAGGGTGCGAAATATGGGTCACATAACGCTTGAGGTATTTCAGAGCCGAGTGAGCCAATCGAGTAAATCTTGATCCTCGGTCCACTCCGGCAACTCCGATGAGATAAGATTGGGATAGACCTTTTCCAAAGCCTGTCGCTTCAATTCTGTGTCGGCGCGGGCATAAATCTCCGTGGTTGCCAGATCCACGTGACCTAAGAGGTCACGGATGTAAATCAAGTTGACACCCGCCTGCAGGAGATGCATTGCTTTGGAGTGCCGGAAATGGGGAGCTCCCCATTTGAGGCACAGTAAGGCCATGCATTTGCTACAAGCGGTCGTAAACTTAGGGTATATTCGCGACCTGCTGGGACATGTCAGCATTAGTACCACAGAAGTCTATGCTCGCGCCGACAGTGAGATGAAGCGACACGCTTTGGAATCGGCTTACTCCACGGAGGCATCGGTCTCGATGCCTCCGTGGCAAGAAAACACCGAACTCTTGACATGGCTAAAGTCACTAGGACCTTAAGTTAGGCATCATCGTTATGAAAAGCCCTGGACCCGCAGACGCGTTGTTCCAAGCGGATCCAGGGCGTATTACTTTCCATTGGCACCGCGGAAATTCGGGGAAGCCCTTCCGCCCGGACGGCGGGGTGGGCATGGTTCGGCCTTTCAGCTCCCATGACCGCACGGCTTCATAAGGAGGGCATTCTCGCCGACTTATCATGACGGCGGCAAGGGCCAGGCCAGAAGGGTGGGGGCTCTCGAATCGATGGGCTCAACGAGGACCTTTGCCCCTACCCCCGAGGTTCTTGAGGCGTCTTGATGTCGAACTTATGGCCCGCACTCTCCAACACGCTGAAACCTATGGAGTGTACATCCTCCGCATGGTTAAGGCCGGCGGCATCTACTGAAAGCCGTTTGCGGCTATCGCTAAAACGGCGGCCCTCGTCAATCGGGCGGCACTAAGCGGCCTCTTGGACGAGCAGTAGCGTAAAGCAACGTAGCGTCCACACGAAGACCGCGAATCGCAAATAAAGACCCGCTTAGCGCAGTTGTTTGATGATGGTGATGGCCTCTTGAAGATCCGCCACCGCCGCGTTGAGCTTAGCCAGCGTCTGATCGACCAGCGTGCTCGACAGAGGTTCTGGCGTCGGTAGCCACCGACCAGCCTGCAACCACCCGCTATAGGGAGTGAGGTCCCAGTCTTGTGTCTGGCCCGCGCACCCAGGGATCTGGAACTGCCAGATCATGGGGAGCATGCCGCCAATGGCCGGAAGGGCGTTCCAATGCCCCTTCGCCTCCTCCAACGTGGGACAATCCGTGCCTGCGTAATGGACTCCGGCCAGAAAGAGCACGAACGGACCGGGATCCCACGATCCAAAGCATTGTTGCCAGAATGTCTGGGTGATATAGATTCCCGGCTCAGCGACAGCCGAAATGGCGAGTAGCGCACCCTCCAACACCAGACGATTGGCAGAAGAGTCACTGCCCCAGCCGCCGTTGCCTGACTCGATATCGAGGAACAACGTCTTGCCCGTCACGCGCGAATTCGCCCGCCAAGCCGCGACGCATGCCTGGGCCTGAGCATGCCCCCAGGCTTGGGCGGTCGTGCTGGTGGTTCGAGAAGGCGAATCTGGACCCGCGAGGTCCCAGTAGCCGAACGTACGGCTGGCCTGTTTGGCGGCTTGGATGTCAAAACCGTTGGTGTCTGCATGAACTTCACCCCCCAGTCGCCCGATGTAAAAATGCTCCGTCTGCACGCCGGATCCGCTTGGAAAGGGAATGGCGACGTTCGTGTCCGTCCCGGTATACCATTGGGTAAAAATGGTCATCGTCGTTCAACCTCCTTGAACATGACCCATGGATGTGAGCCCTTGGTCGGCCCCGCCATACCCTCTCCAGCGCCCGCCGGAGAAGGTTGATTGCCGCACCAGGAGCATTCCTGGCTGGTGCGCTTCACGGCTCAGGTCCCCGTGCCACTAAGTCTCCCCCGTCATTCGAGCCCTCACCGTCTCTATATGCGCATGGGCCATTCGGTAAATCAATCCTCTAACATTCGATCCAACGCACCGAAAACGGACTACGAATTCCTGTGACCTTGGCCACGGATACCATTAAGCGCTGCCCACCCATTCCCAACGCGTCCTGACCGGGCATTCTGATCAAAGGGAACCACGTAGAATAGATGGGATCCGTTGCTTCTGTTGTAACAGAAATCCCGGAACGCAGGCAAGCTCTTGCGCAGGGATTCTCCATGAATGGACATCCTCCAGGTGGCTAAAGTGTTGGCGCTAATACTAATTGTCATCACTTCGGCTAACTCGGCTGTCATCAGATCGGGAGTACTCTAGGACGAAAGGTGCCGGCGGAAGCAGCCCGATGGGCTGGGATTCGCGTTTGCTATACGGCCAAAACGCACGGCCTACACCAAACGCGAATGAAAAGGGTCGGACTGCATCGTGTTCAGGCCATCTTCCTCAAACCGAAAGCAGCGATGACAACAGAATGAGTCAACCTGATGAAAAAAGGATTAGCCAAAACACTAAAGCCAAGGGGGCCTCCGGTCGGCCCACGAGATTTGCCTGTTGGTAGGGATCGCGCTGATTATCGTATAGCAACCAGGGTCCGGTGAGATCTCACACATACGTGTAGCGGTCGGTGCGAAGGCCACGGTATTCTTTCCCGCCCTGGGCACGCGTATATTCCCCGAATGGATGAATGCACGCGATGAGAGCGGCCTCGCTCGGGGGAGGCGCACCGCCCACCAGATGTCGCTCCCAGTTTCTGCCCTCCACCGAGGAAGGAATGGCCACCCCCGCGAGGGCGAGTACGGTCGGCATGATATCGGGGCTCCCCAGCGGGGCCGTCACCTCGCGAGGATCTCGGCCCAAACGTGCGGGATAGTGCATCAGCAACGGAACGCGGATGGACTCGTCCCATGGCCGCTGCTTGCGTACCTGCCCTTGCGACCCCAGCATGTCGCCGCGGTCAGACGTGTAAACGAAGAGTGTGTCCTGTTCCAGGCCTTCCGCTTTGAGCGTTTGCCACAGTTCACCCAAACATTGGTCGAGGGCCGTGATGTGTGCATAGTAGCCTCGCAGCTGAGCTTCAGCTTGAGGACGCATCGCGTTCGGCACATTGGGGCGAAGCGTCAGGGCTCTATCCCGGTACCGCGCTTGGAATCGTTCCGGGGCGGTATCGTAGGGGTTGTGGGGCGGTCCCCACGATAGGACCAGGAAAAACGGGCGCGGGCGCTGTCGGCGATTTTTGAGGTAGGTCATGGCGTGCCGGGTTTGTGCCTCGGCGTCATAGCCTGGCCAGGTCTTGGCACCGAGGGCGTCCGGGGCCCCGGTGCCATCGTCCGCGTAATACCGCGACTGGTGGTAGTCGTGCGTGCACTCCAGCACCTCCCAATGCTTAAACCCTTGGCGATCTTCGCGAGGGATGGGGGCACTTCGTCCACGGCCGTTCAGATGCCATTTGCCGATATAGGCCGTATCGTAGCCCGCAGCGTGAAACGCGTCAGCGATCGAGGGCACGTCATGGCGCAAATGCACGTCATTGACGAATACCCCGTGGGTCAACGGAAATTTCCCGGTCAAAAACGAAGCGCGATAAGGAGCGCATACGGGAACGGTGGAGACTGCCGTGGAAAAATGGACGCTCTCTTCGCGCAACCGATCCAAATTCGGCGTCAAGACATCCGCGTTGCCCATATACCCCACCGCTTGGGCTCGATGCTGGTCGCTAAACACGTAGACTACATTGGGATGCGTCATGGGAAGTTATACCTCCGTAAGGGCTGGTCTCACGGTTGATGGCCCTATGTAACCCCACCACTTAGAATTTAAACCCGTACTTGCACAGTGGAGTTACACGACAAAGTTTGCTCCTCAACTCAAACCGTCCATTGTGATCCGCGAGGAGTATAGGCGCCCCATAGGGTTGTTTACCGAAGCTTGCCGTTTGATATCCTCCCTCAGCAAGCAATTGGGTTAAGTAGTCCAGGTGTCGCCTCGGCTGGTGGTTCCACCACACGCCCGTATCGACCGGGTAACTCCCGGTCAGCACGTTGGTACGCACGGGGACACACACTGGAGTCGAGGTCACCGCATTGACGAAGACCACCCCCTGTCGCGCCATCGCGTCGATGTTAGGCGTATGGGCGACGTGGCTCCCGTAACAGCCTAGGGAATCCGTGCACTGTTCGTCTGTCATGATCCACAAGATGTTCGGACGATCCAACGCCATTCCTCCATCTCATCCCGGTGCCGCCTACGCGGCAGTGGTCTTCGACCAGCGACAGTCCACGCGCCAGCGAACGTCGCCCATGCCTGGTTATGCCTCGTCTATCTCTACCGGCCCGAATAACCCGTTTCGTGACTGAGGCTCTGGGCACAGCGACGTGGGCTTGCCCTCGGCATAATAGGCACCGAGCGTGTTGGTAATGCGAACCTTCAACCGATGCGGTCCAGGCCCCCAGGCCGGAGTCACATCGAATTGGTAAGGGTGCCATAGCCGGACCCCCGCATTCCAGCCATCGACCCACACTTCGGCGGTTCCCCGCACATCGCCGAGGCTCAACACGGCCTGCTGGCCCTGACCCTCAATCACCCGCTCATATTCGACGACACCACTATATGTGCTGAGCCCCAGGGTCTCACGCCACCCTCCCAAGGCTCCCATCGCACAAGAAATCTCCACCTGAATCGGTGCCCTTAACACCGCCGCTTCGCTGAGCGGCCCGTCGGGAACGATTCGGATCGTCAATGTGCGATGAGCCGATGCCGAAACCAGTTCGATGCGGTCCTGCTGCATCCGCGCTACTTCTCCGTCAATCCACGCCTCAGTCGTACCCGCCACGCTCACGCGAACCTCTCGGGCACCCACCGGCAGGATGCAGCGAATCCACACCGGTTTGCCTGCCCGGGCAGGGTCGACCGTCCAGGTCAAAAGTTCACCTTGGACCGCGTTGGGCTCAAGCCATCCCACATCGGGCAGCAAGTGCGGTCGCGGGACCAGCCAGTGGTCTTCCGTCGGTGCTGCCACCGGGACGAGAGGCTCGCCCGTCTCATCCTGCCACGGACTTAGATCCCAGCCATGGCATGTCCCCTCCGCATCGGTCCACATCCCGTCCACCAGCGCCCGTACGGTATCGGCTTCGTCAATCCAATGCAGCGTCAGAACATTGTCGCCGGCTCGAAGCCACGGTGTCACATCCGCAGCTTGTTGACCCCAGTGGCTGTATGGCATGTAGTCCCCTAAATGCATCACCGTTCGGCCATTGACCTCCAGTTCTGCCGCTCCGTCATAGACGACAAAATGCGATGCCGCTTCCCGAAAAGTCGGGGGCAACACGAGGCGCGCGCTAAAGCGAGTGTTCTCGCCCCCACCCTTCACCCATTCAGGGTAACGGGGCACACGCTGGCCACCCAAGGCGATGCCAACCCGCAACGACCCTTCGGCTATCGCCTCGACGTCGAGTACGACCTTGCGCCATCCAGCTAATAATGCCACCGGCACCGACTCTGCATAGGTCCTCACCGCCACCATGGCCAATAGCGCGTCCACGTGGACTGTCTTGATTCCATTACCTTCGACTTGCAACCAATACGTACCTGTTTTGGGAACCCAGACAAAGCTCTCCGCCTTTCGATGATTACCCGCTGCGACTCGATCCAAATTGAGAAACGCTCGCGGAATGCGTCCCATTCGCCCCGCCCAAGTGCGATAACTCATGTCTCCGAACACCGTACTATACACGTAACTGGTTAGGTACTCCGCTGGAACATAGAAATGAGCGGCCCCTACGAGGATTTGTCCACGACGAAAGGGGATGGCAGGGCCATCCCGAAAAGATCTTATAGGTGCGGTCAGGCTACGTGGTGTCGGGAGTCCAGGGGTCTCCGTGTAGTACGGACCGTAGTGCCGTTAATAGGGGTTTCCCTTGCTTTTTAGCGGTGCCTAAATAGCCACGGACCGTACCAAAGACCTGCGCTCCGGCGGTCGTGCGAAAGGTGCCGGATATCTTTTGTCGCACCTTGACCCTCCGTAAATCACGCTCTGCTAAATGGTTATCGAACGGTACGATGAGGTCGTCCAAGAAGCGTAAGACGTTGGCCCGTTGGGTATCTAGTCGCTCTAACAGATTCCATGTTTTCGACTGGGCCGGGCGACCGGCCAGGTTTACGCCCCGATCGCTGGCGCCGACTTTTCGGCGCCGGTTTCTGATAGCCATCACTCGCCGGGGGTTTCGAACGGTTCCGGCTGTTCTGCCCAAGTTGCTGCCGGAGTTGCGCGACTTCGGCCTGGAGCGTCGCGACCCGTGCTTGAAGCGCTTGATTTTGATCCCACAAGGGTGCAAAAAATGGTGGACTTCGGGCCACGGCAACCGCCAAGACGATTCTCATTTCGTCCGGCGAAAAACCCATCACACACTTCACCAACGAGGCGGGCGTCAAAACTCGGACACTGGTCATCACGGGATCCCCGTTCGGTGAGGTGGGAGACGCGAGTCGTCGGTTGGTGGACGCGCTCATGGCGGCCCTGCCCTTGCCGGATATGGCTCCGCTGTGGGCCTGGTTGCTGTACTATGATGCCGGTTGGGACGGCGACGGCGAGATGGCTCCTGCGGCGTTGCTGGATCGCCTGGTGCACCGGGCAGAAACCCTTCTGGATACCGCTGACCAAATCCAAATTCCGCCACTGTCAGAGGACGACAGGGCCCAGATTCGCGAAGAAATCCAAGCTGTCGCGCAATACTGGGAGGCCGCGTTAGCGGCAGGGAAATTCGGTACCGGCGGCCCGGCGGATCCCGAGAAGATCCTAGCCGTTGAGTCGGCGCTCATCGCCATGGATGATCCCGAAACCACCAATGCCGTCTATCACCTGGTCACGCAACTCCAGCAATCCCAGTTGCGATCGTCGGAATGGCCTTTCTGACTTTCCTTCGACGGGTTAACACCCTGCCAGGCGAAATCCCTCACGGTTCAGCGCCTGGGTTCGTGGGGATCGGCTGAATTTTTGGCGCAGAACGAGAACAAAACCGCGCAGGAATTCTCCGAAATCTCGTGTGGTCTCGTGGCGTATGCTCCGCTCGTGGGGATGGCCCGCTATTTCTATCGGTTGCAATGACCATAGGAAAACCCCGCATCCCTTATGGGGCACGAGGTTTATGTGGTGGGCGAGTAGGGACTCGAACCCTAGACCCGCTGATTAAGAGTCAGCTGCTCTACCAACTGAGCTACTCGCCCGTCTAACTATCTGGT
>JAKAAL010000194.1 GCA_021802375.1 Bacillota bacterium
ATACCGTATGGACACCGAATTTCCCGGGCCCAAGGCGCTCGGACCCGAATGGGAGCGACGGCGTGCGGCCGGCGATCTCATTGTCATGGATCACGTCGAGGATTGTACGTTTTGCCAACTGTGCGAGCTCGCCTGTCCCGTAGGCGTTCCGATTGCGCATTTGATTGCTGAACAAAAAGACCGGGCCCGCTTGAGGCAACCGGCGGCCATTAGACTTAGAGATGCGATTCTCACCCATCCTGAGTGGGTCGCCCGGGCACCCAGGCTTTCCACAACGCCTCGGTTCGTCAGCCGAATGATGAGGCTGTCGACGACCTCGCGTCGACCCCAGCCAAGATTTTCCACCGCCGTGGTCTCCCCGTCTGCGAGAGAAATCCATGGCCGGGTCGGCCTTTTCGTCGATTGCTTTGATCGCGGATTCGATCAGGAGACCTTGTCGGCGAGCACGGCTCTATTAACCGCGTGGGGATTTGCGGTCTCAATGGTACCCAAATCGAGTCTTTGTTGTGGTGCGGCTGCCTATGCGAGCGGGCGAGTAGACCAAGCCAAGCGCCAAGCGGAAGCGATGCGAGCCGCGATTATCCGGGATCTCCCGAACGAAGTCACCGCTTTGATTACCCTGAATGCGACCTGTGATGGCACCATGGATCAAGAGTGGGCGAAGTATTTCGGCCTCGAACCGCTGCCGATTCCTATGATGCCTTTTCACGAATTTGCGGTGTCGCATGCGCCGAAATTTTTCTGGGATGGGCTCCGGAGCAATGAGGAGCTTAAGAGGGAGGGTAGGCCCCGAGTCTGGACCCACACCACCTGTCGCGGGCAAAGACGTGGCGATGGCGGATTGTTTGCGTTGGCCAGAAGAGCCGGTGTCAGCGAGGTTATACCGCTCGACCTCGAATGCTGTGGAGCGGCCGGTTCGTACGCCTTTAAGACCGAACACGAAACGACTGCGCACCGGATGGGCAGTGCCGCCAAGGATCAGATCAACCACCTGATGGGCGAACTCTGGGTGGATAGCGGGACCTGCGCCGTCCACCTTGACCAAATCCTAGGCATTCCAGCCCGTCACCCTGCCTATTGGCTCTATCAGCGTTGGCACCAGGCATCCGCTCTCAAGGGTATCGCAGACAAGCCTTCGATTGAGGGTTGATGGACTCGGCCTGAACCCCAAGGAAGGACGGACGGAAGTCGCGGTGATGGACGGGGTTTGAGCACCAAGGGAAGAAGTCGTGGTCATGGACTTGAACTGGGTGTAACCGCATCTGCCATCTCACTAAACAAACATGCTACCTCATGTTGAGATTCTACCGAAATGATCGGTATGGGTTGGGTGCGACAGGCATCCATGGTATAAGGACACCGTGGAGCAAACGGACAACCTTGGCTTCCGACCGAAAGGTCAGGGGCCGCCTCGGCCACTTGCGGCAAAGCTTCAGTACGTCCAGGAACGGCTGCTAGCAAGAGTTGGGTGTATGGGTGGCGGGGATTTTTGACGATGTCTCGTGCGGTTCCCACTTCCATTATCTTTCCACCGTATAGAACCATAATGCGGTCAGATAAATAACGCGCGGAGGCAAGATCGTGGGTGATATACAACAACGAGATGCTTAGGCGTTCCTTTAAATCTCGTAAAATGCGCAGGATATCTGCGCGGATCGACACATCGAGCATCGACACCGGTTCGTCAGCCACGATAAATCGAGGATTTGCGGCCAAAGCCCTTGCGATGACCACCCGTTGACGCTGTCCACCAGAAAGTTCATGGGGGTATTTTCCACGAAATTCATCGGCTGGCGAGAGTCCGACCTCATCTAATAGTTCTCGAACCTTTTGGTCCATTGCAGACCGTGAAATATGTTGATAGACATGTGCCGGCAAAGCAAGGTGCTCTTGAATGGTGGCCGTGGGATTGAGTGCCGCAAAGGGATCTTGAAAGATCATCTGAACCTCAGCATGCAGAGAACGAACTGCCTGAGATCGGATGCGAGTGATGTTCCGGCCGGCAAAATAGATTTGGCCGGATGTGGCTTCGACGATTTTTACTAAGGTCCTGCCGATTGTGGTTTTCCCACTGCCCGACTCACCCACGAGAGCTAAAACTTCGCCCTCAGCGATTTCGAACGACACCTTACTGACTGGTTCAATCGTGGTCCGTCTTCCCCGAGCATGGGTGGTAAATTGCACAGTCAATGCATCAACCTTAACTAGCGGATTTGTGCTGGCCTTCACGATCATGCCAACCCTTCCTTTCCAGGTTCGGTGTATTGGTGGCACGCAATGAGCGCATCGTTGACTTGAACCATTGGTGGCGCCTCGACTTTGCATCGATTGAACGCGACCGGACAACGAGGATGAAACGGGCAACCTTCAGGCAGATGGAGCAAATCTGGAGGATTGCCAGGAATCCCGACGATCTTCACGTCGTCTTCCCCTAACTCAGGAATGGCACGCATAAGTCCTTCCGTGTAGGGATGGTGAGGGCCCGAACGTTCCAAAGAACCGGTTATCTCCACGATTCGTCCTGCGTACATAATGGCTACCCTGTGCGCCAATGACCGCACCAAGCTAAAATCATGACTAATGAATAGAATAGCCATTTGACGTTCTGCTTGTATTTCTCGCACTTGGTCAAGGATGGAACGTTGCACGACGACGTCGAGCGCGGTGGTCGGTTCATCCATGAGTAAAACCGGAGGGTTGAATATCATGGCGATGGCAAGTACAATCCGTTGCTTCATACCGCCCGAGAGTTCATGAGGGAAGGAACGAGCGCGACGTGGATCGATTTTCACTAAATCAAGGATTTCGTTCATGCGTCGACGGGCATCCTCTGGTCGGATTCCGGGATTATGGCTTTGCAGCGTATCCATTATATGAGCCTCGACAGTCATCACCGGATTGAGCGCGTTCATCGCACTTTGGAATACCATGGCGATTCGCTTCCAGCGAAACGTACGCAAAGTTTCGGGATTCATACCATAGAGATCGCTCCCCAGTACTCGCACGCTTCCGGAATCGAATTGTGCTCCGTCGGGCAGAAGCCCCATAATCGTAAAGGCTAATGTGGATTTACCGGATCCTGATTCCCCCACGAGACCTAAAATTTCTCCCTGGTTCAGAGTGAGACTCACATCATTGACGGCGCGTGCCGGACCAGACGGAGTGGAGAATGAGACTGACACGTGGTCCAACACGAGCGGTACACCAATGTGCTCATCATAGGCAGGCGATTCTGGAGATTTTTGGATCATTGGTTTCGACCCCCTTTTCGGGCGGTTGATCGAAGTCGTGGATTGGATATTTGGTCAATTCCCGAATTGACTAAGGCCAACGCAATTCCCACTAAGGCGATCGCGGCGCCGGGCGGGATGAACCACCACCACATATGCAGCAACAGCGCACTGCCATTTTCCGCCCAATAAATGATACTACCCCAACTGACTGCGTTTACATTGCCCAAACCTAGGAATTGTAATCCCGCTTCAGATAAAATACCAAATAGAATGGAAAACATGAAATTTGCCACCACCAAAGAGAGCATGTTGGGAAGAATTTCTCGAGTTAATAGTCGGATTTGCGAAGAACCAGCTAGTCGAGCAGCAATGACAAAATCTCGTTGCCTGAGTGTCATCACCTGGGACCGCAATGTCCGCGAACCCCAGGCCCAGCCAGTGAATCCGATCACGGCGGCAATCGTTACTGCCCCGGATGAGTGGAGGTACGCTGACAAGACAATGAGAAGGGGCAATCCAGGCAAGATGAGGACCACATTAGTGAAAGTCGAAAAAGAAGTGTTTAGCAATTTGCCACCTAAGGACGGTAAGACTCCAAACAAAAGAGAGAGTGCAGTGGCAATGATGCCTACAGCAAAGCCAACACCTAGGGAATTTCGACTTCCCCAGATTAGCTGGGACAAGATATCCTGGCCTTGGAGGGTCGTCCCCAAGAGGTGTGTCCAGCTTGGAGGCTGAGAGGGGAGAAAACTGTTTGCAGAAGGATTGTACGGTGCTAGGACTGGGGCAAATACCGCTACCAGGATCATACCCACAAGGATAATAATCCCTACTCGCGCCCGGGGATTTGACCATAGCATGCGAGCCATTCCCGCTTTTCTCGTTCGACCGCTCGTGACCGTATTCGGGTTCTGTGCCGTGGTTGAGATACTCATCGGTTACTCTCCTTGTCTTACGCGGGGGTCCAGCAATCCGTAGATCAATTCTACAAGAAAATTGGCTAATAGCACCGCGAGCGCAATGATCAAAAAGATACCCTGCATCAAGGGATAGTCCTCGTTTTCAACAGCCGTCAAGAGTTGCATGCCGATTCCTGGGTAAGAAAAGACCACTTCGGTCAAGAGCGCTCCACCGACAACGAAACCAATTGCCATGGCAAATCCCGTGAGATTTGGTAAGATTGCGTTTCGGGCGGCATAAAAAACCATCAGACGACGGTCACGGACTCCTCGCGCACGAGCGAACGTAACATAGTCTTCTCCCAAGGTTTGGACCATGTTATTGCGCATCCCGACTAACCAACCACCAATAGCACTAATGACGATGGTTGCCCCGGGAAGCACGGCATGGTAGAGCACATCGGCGGAAAATCTCCACCATGGGACCCCGTTTGACAAGGTCGTAAACGCATGTAATTGGGGAAACCAGTTCAGTTCAAAGCCAAACAGATAAACTAAGATCAGGGCGATCCAGAAATAGGGGATGGCTGAGGTGAACATCGTCACCGTGGTCAGGGTGGCGTCGATGCGAGTCCCTCGGTGCCAGGCAGCATAAATACCCAAGAAAGTTCCTAGCAATACGCTGATGATGGTAGCCGTGCCAGCCAACCCTAGGGTCCATGGGAGACTGCGGCCGATTACCTCCGTGACGGTTAAGGGATAGTAAGTAATCGATGTGCCCAGTTGGCCGTGGAAAAGATTATTGACATACCCAAAGTACTGGGTCCATAACGGGGCATGGGATAATCCAAACTGTTGTTCAAGTGCGTGGAGGGCGTTAGGACCCAAGGGGGCTCCCTCAGACTGAAAGTGCGCCAAGATAGCATCTACTGGACTGCCCGGCATCATTCTGGGTATTAAGAAATTGACGGTAATGGCGGCCCAAACCGACAGTAAAAGGAACCCGATTCTATTGAGAAAAAATCGCATGGAGTACCTCGCTTTCCGGATTCCTAAAGTCGGTTGCGCCCTCTGTGCGTAATTGAGGACGCAACCGAACTCGAAATCAAGACTGTTTCAACCTCTAGAGGCGGGTCTCTACCGTAAACGCAGGTGGGAGAGAATTAAGGCCGCTACCGGATAGTCATAACTGCTACCTGCAGCATAAGGGCTCGACGGGGTGGGCCAGCCGATGTAATTCTTGTTGCTCCATTCGTACCACCAGACAGACTCTGTCAGACCGATTACCGGCATGTTTTTTGCCGCGAGTGACTCCATCTGGTTAGCCAACTGCTGCTCTTTTGCGCGGTTGTTCGTCGTGCTGAATTCGTTCAGTAATTTGTACATGGTCGGATTGTGCCAACGCTCCCAATTGCCTTGCGTTAGGACTGGTCCGAACACGCTTTCATACATGGTGTATGGGGTAGGGCCAGCACCAGGGCTGCCAATAGCCAACTGGAATTTTCCACTTAGTTCATCGGAATATGCTTCTGAACCCGTGACCAAACTAACCGTCGTGTTAATCCCCACGGCTTTCAATTCGGTCGCGATGATCCCTGCCTGAGCATCCCAGTCGGTGAGTCCCGATATCACGATGAGGTTAAACGACAGCGGTTTGCCGGAGGGAGATACGAAAATCCCCGAACTATTGCGCTTGAATCCGGCCTTAGTCAGCAGAGCGATAGCTTTCTTCGGATCGTATTGATACTTAAGATCGCTCGTCGGAAGACTCCCATCGATCCAAGACTTTTGGTTGGCATTTCTCGGAGCCAGCAACGTGGGGTTGGCTGGTGGCTCATATCCCGATTCAGCTAAGTTGTCGAGTTTAGTTCGATCCAGGGCATAGCTGAGGGCTTGCCGTACTGGCAACTGCGCCAATAAAGGATTGGTTAGATTGGGATACAGGGCTACAGGCGATGCCGGCGGTAGCCAATAGTGGTTAAACTTGGGGTCGGCTGCGACGTACAGTTTTTGGATGCTTGACTCAAAGTAAGCGCCCCACGCAATTTTTCCAGATGCCATAGCAGGCTCTTGCGCCGTGTTGCTGGTAAAGAGCGGTACGGTGAGTTCAGGGACTTGAGGACGTCCACCCCAGTAATCCTTATTCGGGGTTAACGTGACCTCCTGGGAATTAAAGGTGTTCAAGACATATGGGCCGGATACCACGGGATTAGGATTCAGGAAGTCGAGCGGGCTACCTTTGACCTTGCTCCAAATGGATGCTGGAACAATTGGCGTTTTATCTAGGACATACCATTCAAACGGAACGTCAGCCTGTTTAAATTTAAATACCACCGTGTCATTGCCGACGCTCTTAATCGAAGACACCTTAGTCCAAATGCCGTTGGTATCCATGGCTGGGTACTTCTTTAGCATATTGAACGTAAACACCACGTCGTGTGCGGTAAAAGGGGATCCGTTTGACCACTTCACGTTTTTTCGTAAATTGACGGTCAAAACTGTGTTGTGGTCGGACCATGCATACGATGTACCCAACATCGGTTCCACCTTTGGCGCGACGTCATCGAAGTAAAATAGGGGCTCGTACATCTCCAACGTAACACCCATATCACTTGTCGAAAAAGGGTTGAAGTTACGAGTATAGCTAGAGTACACACCCCAACCAATTTCTAGTGATGGACCTGTGGTGGCTGCCATCGAAGGAATCGCCAACAGGGCCGTAATCCCCAAAGCTGCCATGCCGGCAATGCCACCGGTAACAATCTTTCGCTTCATGTTCTTTTCCTCGCTTTCCTATTTTTCGTGCGGCTTTGCTAAAACTCTGTTGCCGATCAACGATGCGATTGTGGATCAGAGGATGACCGGTGTGTTGTGGAAGCACAGCTAGGTAATCCCCAATTTGTATGGCTCACCTTCCTGAGTCGAAGGCACTGCCTTCCAGCATCCTTCCGACAAATGGTGAATCGATCAACCATCGGAGCTTTCTTAGCGCAAGTCTTCGCCCCGCCGACCTCGACATAACAAAATATGTTTCGGTCGTTATTCTTTATACGTCTGACTTTTGGATAAGTCAATATATAGATGCGCAGATTGATGAATCGCAGAACCGGGCCAAAACTGCATCCCCGTCGGGCTGACTAAGGGTTTGAGGAAAAGAACATGAAGCGAAAGATT
>JAKAAL010000195.1 GCA_021802375.1 Bacillota bacterium
ACCCATCGTCAAATCGGTTCACTGTTGTATCTAAGCGAAAAAACCGTAAAAAATTACGTCAGTCGGTTGTTAGATAAAATGGGATATGCGCGCAGAACCGAGGCGGCCTCGCATTTTACTCGTTACGAATTTGTCAACCACGATCGCGGATAATGTGTTCCCACTCGAGGGAATCGACCCGAGGGGCGGGCTCAATTCCCTGGCTGAGGGCGAAGCAGGCCCGAAAGTGAATGGTTCTTTGGCAAAGTTAGGGCCGACTGGACCGAAAGATCTCGACCGGTGGACCACAGAAGTCGCCCGTGATCCCGTCGATAATGAGGATGCTAGGGGCTTCAGAATCGATAGAGTCTGAAGCAAGGAGGGACAACGGATGGAGATTGCCGTCATTGGTGGGGGGATTTCGGGCTTGACCGCAGCCTATCACTTGCAGCAAAAATTGGCCGCGGATAATGTGATTAGGGTGTATGAGGCGGAGCGCCAAGTGGGTGGAGTCATTCGCAGTGATCGCCTGCTAGGTATGGTTGTCGAAGGCGGACCGGATACCCTCTTTGTGAAGGAAGATTGGCTGCGGGAGTGGATCTCGGAACTAAAGCTCGACTCCGATATAGTCTATCCACGGCCGGGGATAAAGTCAGCATGGCGAATTACCACCGAAGGCGAGTCGACCGGGCCTTCAAGCACAGATCAAGGCATTACTTTTCGAGAGGGTATGGCTCAGTTGCCCAAGCGTTTGGCCGAGAAACTCAAAGGGAAAATCAAACTAGGCAGTACGATCACTCTTTTGCAACCGGACGTTGAGACCACGGGCTTTAAAATCCATCGCGATCGTCGGATTTATTTGGCCGATGCGGTGGTCTTGGCGACTCCCGCACCCATAGCGCGGCGCTTGATGGCAGGGTGGCAGCCAACATGGGCTCGAGAGTTAGACACCATCGGTCATCGGCCTCGCGCTCTGGTCGTTGGCTTATATGCCAAGGATGCCATTCCTGAACGACTGTACCAACATTCAGGCTTCTGGAATGGCCCCGGCACCCCGTGGCTGATGGATGCTTGCACGGTGCTTTCGCGCAAGTGGCAGTATCCAGACGACGGCACTTATGTGGCCTTGCGCACGTTTTGGGGCGCTCACCCCCCAGTCGATGTGCGCACCTGGTCGGACGAGGATATGATGCGCCATCACGGCCAAGAATTGAATGACTTGGCAGGTGTGAAAGCGGATCCGGTGGTGTCTACCATCTACCGCTGGAATCAGGCTTTGCCCCAGATCGATCTGGATCAACAGCAACGAATTGCCGACTGGCGGCAAACGCTTTTGCGCTTGTATCCGAACTTGGCTATTGTAGGAGCGTTTATGGGAGGGGTGGGGGTGGCCTCTTGCATTAAAGACGCCATGACTGCTGCCGAGCAATTGGCGC
Source organism: Bacillota bacterium (assembly GCA_021802375.1). Next base: position 1,416 of record JAKAAL010000195.1, read on the forward strand.
AGTGGATTATCCACCAACCCGGCCGGCCGGTGAGTGTCCCCCCCAGGGTCTTAGATCGGAATCGCAAAGTGCCTAAAGAGCTATGTCGGAAACGTGTTTGCGAGGAGATGATTTTTTGAATCATGCGATTCATGAAGCCCCGCATGTCTTGACCTGGGAACTGACCCGGGCCTGTGCGCTTCATTGTCGGCACTGTCGGGCGAAGGCGATTGTTCATCGAGATGCGTCGGAGCTTTCGCTGGCCGAGATTGAACGGGTGCTCGACGACCTCGAAGGGTATGAATGGCCGCCAGTGGTTGTGTTTACCGGTGGAGATCCCTTGGAACGCCCCGATTTGGATGAGATTTTGCAAGCGGCCGGAAAGCGCCAGATTCGCACTGCAATGGCTCCGAGCGTGACCCCGAGACTCAACGAAGAGACGATTGCCCGGTGGAAGGCGCTGGGCGTGCGCAGTGTGGCCTTGAGTCTCGACGGAGCCAGTGCTCGAGTTCATGATGGATTTCGAGGGGTTCCGGGAACGTACCAACGAACCATGGAGATGGCGCGCCAAGTGACCTCTCACGGCATGCGTCTGCAAATCAATACCGCAGTAGGGACCTACACGGCGTCAGAACTGGAGGCATTAGGGGATCGGGTGCAATCTTTGGGGGTGTCGAGTTGGGAGATCTTCTTTGTGGTCCCGACCGGCCGCGCGCGCTTAAGTGAAGCCTTGTCGTCCGAGCAGATTGAGGAACGGCTAACCTGGATCGCAGAATATGCACAGACCGTGGAATTTCGGGTCACGGTGGTGGCGGCTCCCCAATATCGCAGGGCCTTGGAACGGACGATGCCGGACAACAAAAGACCGTCGTTGCGGGAAGGCCGGGGTTTTGCCTTTATCGATCATCAAGGGTTTGTCTATCCTAGCGGCTATCTTCCCTTGAAGGCGGGGAATGTACGAGAGGAAGGATTTCGCACCATCTATCAAGAGTCTCCATTGATGACGGCACTGCGTGACGTCAGCCTTTTGAAAGGGCAATGTGCCCACTGTGAATGGAACCAAAGTTGTGGCGGATCGCGGGCTCGGGCTTACGCGGTAACCGGCGATGTATTCGCTGCCGATCCGGGGTGTATTTATGCTGCAGTGGGCGGCTAGTTCACGACCCGGTTGGATTTTGGTGAAAGTTGGGGGCCCGGCAGGGCAGCAGATGACGCCGATGGTATTTGAGATGGGTGTCCATGTTGTTCGGGGTTACTAGTGCAATCTAGGAATGCGAGGGATCTGGCGAATCATGGAATCCTATCGGGGCGTGGTTTTTGAGCCCAACTTAATGCGCATGGCGATGATTCGGCTCCGCCCGACGTGGGCAGGTCGATCGAGCATGTGGGGTGGCAGTTTGCGCTGGATGGCTAACCCGGCGCCCTCTGATGTCGAGCAAATCCCGGACTGGGTGCCGTTGCAACCGATTTTAAGTGGAATTTGCGGATCCGATACGGCGGTCATTTTTGGCAAAAGCTCTGCCTATTTAGCTCCGGTGACCTCGTTTCCTGCCGTGCTGGGACACGAAATCTTGGCCAGAGTGGTGCAGTCGCGGCCGGGTCGGGCGGAAGGAACCCGGGTGGTGGTAGATCCTACCTTGGGGTGTAATGCTCGACGGGAAGCGGTGCCCTGTTCCGCCTGTGCCTCGGGCTTTCCGTATTTTTGTGAGAAGCGGCAAGATCCAAAACAAGGAGCAGGCATGCTCTTGGGATATCATCATCGATGGCCGGGGGGCTTTGCGACCAAGATGTGGGCTCCTTGCGAACAATGCTGGGTAGTCCCAGAAGGCATGTCTGATGATCGGGCGGTCTTGACCGAGCCATTGGCGACGGTGCTGGCGGGAATGGAGTTGGTCTCTTCAAAGCCCTCGATGAGGGTGTTGGTCATTGGCGCAGGCACCATTGGATTGCTGGCCACTTGGGCCTGCCATCAGCTATTTTCTCCGACAGTGCTGCATGTGGTATCCCGCTATCGATATCAAGCGGACTGGGCGACCGTACTGGGTGCCGACGCGACCTCAGCGGATCCAGGATTTGTTCAGAGTTCCTTGGAGGTATTGGGACAGCCGGCCCATCCTGGGCAATTTGGCGCACCCACCTACTATCCCAAGGGCTATGATTTGGTCGTCGATGCGGTCGGCACGAAATCATCGATTCGTCAAGGGCTGGAACAAACCAAACCTGGCGGGCAATTCCTGCAGTTGGGGGGATCGGGTGAGATCCAGACCGACCTCACTCCATTGTGGTCAAGAGGAATTCATTGGCTCGGAACGTATGGTTACCGGGGCCGAAGTGGGATATCCACGTTTCCGCTTGCGCTTTCTTGGTTAAAAGATGCGGAGGTGCCGATTGAAGGATTGGTAACCCACCGTTACCCGCTAGATCAATACGCCCAGGCGTTGGAAACCCTCAGGGACCGACGCGTACCCACGATTAAAGTCGTGCTGACGCAACCCAAAAGGATCGGCTGAGACAGCAACGGACCGTGCCAGACGACCGACAAAACGTCGTTATGCTGGTGGAGAGCAAGCTGTATCGGTCAATGCGTATGAGACCAATAAGGAACCTGTTTCGATCGATGGCTCAGATGACGTGCGTGTGAGGCTAGGCTGACCAATGCCAATGGCATTGCTGGGAAACCTGTTGATCAGTGGGTGCCAGTCGAAAAGCCAGAGAATGTCATGCGTGCTCTTGGAGTTTCCGCTCGGCGCGAGTCAGTGGAACCCGATTGAGCATAACGTGTTCAGTCCCATTCGCATCCACTGGCGGGGAAAACCTCGCGACGCTTTCACCGCCGTGGTCCAGTACAGCGCTCATACCACTAAATTGCGAGCGGCCTCAAGATGAAGGCGGTGTTGGATGAACGGACGTACGCCATCGGTCGGAAAGGGTCAAAAGCCGTCCTGGCTAAGGTCAATATCGAACGGAACGCTTTTCCAGGGACAGTGGAATTCTAGCATGCGGCCCACTCCGCCGCCGGCGGAGTGGGCTTAGCGAACCCGCTCTGGGTGGCACGCCCCATAACACGACCATCTAGTCTCTCGGTTTGCAGGGGGCTCGCTGAAGGCTCACTTCTTTCACGATCCAGGGCCGCATTCTTTGGACGCACCCAAAAATTAACGTCAAATGGCACTCTCTTCTGAGCACACTGCCGTTGAACACTCGCGGATACGAAGAATTTGTTCAAATTGTTCGTTCGCTCGTCCTAATCGGCATGGTTAGGTTGGCTCACGGCAGCGTTTTCACGCAGGGCGGCAGACAGCATGGGGCCACGAGCCAACAGCCAAATTATTCCCAAACCGAGAATTCCCGCCGAGACAAAGAACGGAACGGTCATGCCAAAATGCTGGCCGATCAGGCCAGACATAATCGGAGCAACGGCAGCACCAGCCCACCGTAGAAAGTTATAGGCTCCAGACGAAATGGAGCGCGAATAGGGAGAGACCTCCATGGCCAGGGTGGTAAAGAGCGCGTTGGCGATGCCGCAGAAAAATCCTGTGAGCACAATCAGATACAACAACCGATGTCCGGGCATGAAGCCGGCGAGGACGAACAACAGCACAATGAAAGGCAAGTTTAAGGTCAGTACGGTGACCGGCTGCATCCTCCGTAAGAGCCAGTTGACCACCAGCACCGAGGAGAGGGCAACCAGAATGCCCCAAAAGAAATAGGTGATGCCCAGGGCTATCGCACTCAAATGCGTTAGAGTCAGAGGTGAATACGCGAGAATCGTAAAGAACGCATAACTATAGGTGAGACCTATCAAAGCATTGGTCATAACCACCGGATGGCGAAGGGCTCGAAAAATATCCTGGGCTGTCCGTGGTTCTTCTCGACCAGGGGGTTCCTTGACGAAGCGCCAGGTGACCACAAAAGCGATTGCCATCAAGGTGGCTGTTCCAAAAAAAGGATCCCGCCAATGAATACTCCCCAGGGCACCACCCAGCAACGGTCCCGATGCAATGCCGAGGCCCAGCGCGGCTTCGTACAGCGTAATTGCGGGACCCATGCCCCCCATCGATTGGCCCACGATGATAGACAGTGCCGTGGAAGTGAAAAATGCATTGCCTAGTCCCCACCCACCGCGAAACAGGGCCAGAACTCCGATGGATGGGGAGAGTCCGGAACAGGTGGCAAAGATCACGACCATGCCCAATCCTAACATCATCGTACGTTTGCCACCCAATCTCGTACCCAATACTCCGGAAATCAGCATCGTCAAAGCCATCACGGCGATATAGCTGGTGAACAGCCACTCGACCTGAGACGGCGACGCCCCCATTGCGCGACCTATCAAAGGCAAAATGGGATCGACCACGCCGATGCCCATGAACGCTACAAATGTAGCAAATGCGGTCGCCCAGACTGCCGGCGGAAAGTGTTTGATCACCAGGTACGCGCCTCCTTCATTAACTTGTACAATACAAGTAATCGATGCATACTTGTATTGTACACATTATTTTAGGGTTGTGATCATCTCAACTGCGGAGAGGAGTGATGCCCTATCGACAACGATCGCATTGCCCAAATTGAATATGCGGTAGCGGTATTGGTCAGGCGTTTGACCGCGACCCGCCCGCGCAATCCCGGAGTCGCTAGGTTAGATCGTGCGGCCTATTTGATTATGCACGAGGTACTCCAAGCACCAGAACCGTTAACCGTTCAGGAATTGGCCTTGCGCCTACAGGTAGATTTATCAACCATGAGCAGACAAATTGCTGTAGTCGAGGGCAAAGGCTTGTTAGCGCGGGCACCGACTCAGGAGGATGCCCGAGTGCATCGAGTTCAGCCTACGGAGTCCGGACTCAAGGAATTCCACTCCATGCGAACCGCACGTCACACCGTTTACCAGGAGATTCTTCGTGACTGGCCGTCGGAAGACCAACAGCACCTGGCTGCCATCCTCCAACGATTGAATGATTCCATCCAGCAATACCAAAGTCGCGTACCGAAGAACGATGGTTCTCAGAACTAAGGACTCACGAAAAATTAACTTGAATGATTCCCAAAGGGTTTGGGTGGGTTCTTCGCTCGGATTTTCTGTGGAGTTCGTTCTCCATTAAAACCGACGGTTCGCTCTAGAGAGCTGATTCAAAACGGTCACGTAAATCGAGACTTCGGCGGCCAAATAAAGCGAGACTTCACCGCAGGCGTCGCCCATCAATCGTTCCGCTTCCGTGGCAATCCCCACGAATCGCCGTATACGGCATTGATCGGGGGAATTACGGACCGGCGTCCTCGGATACTAGGGCGATGGCAGTGGCCAGTCGTTGGTCTGAGCGCCAAACGTTGAGCAAATCATTCCATTGGTGTGAGACCCCGCGCAATTTTAAGCGCGGTCGATCGCGTAGCCAACCGTCCGCGCGTGGTGACGGAATACGTGTGACCGTGCCACATAAAGGTTACTTGGACCGTGGACGGGGTTCGCGTCAGCCACCCCCTGCCCCAAGACAACCTCACGGATGCCGCTCCTTTGGGCCGCTCCAGCCGGCCGCCAGTTTCCTGTACGAGAACCTCAGGTTGCAATACCTGCCGCGCCAGGGCTAGCAAAAACGCGGTCGGATGGGAGGGCACCGTACCCATTGGGTCCCTCATAAACAGGTCAACGCTCGCCACGATATAGGGTGTGACTCGAAATTGCAACACCTTAAGGGCTGGGGACGAACTCAGCACTCCGGTGAGATCGCCTCGAATCACGACCGGATGCGTCTTCCCTAACCCGCGGGAATTCAAAGCGCTGCGGTAGGACCAAGACATGCCGCTCTGCAGCGGGAAATTGGGGACGATCCCCAAATAATACCCGGTTGGTGTCGTCCATGCCACCGGCTCCGGGGCCACGAGGGGCATAAATTGATCCGATGGCAGCCAAGAAG
>JAKAAL010000196.1 GCA_021802375.1 Bacillota bacterium
CCCCAAAAGCTTCCTCGAGGGCCTCTTTTATAGAAACCGTCACGGGGCCTGTTACCATGAGCACATCTGCATCGCGGGGGGCCGGCGTGAAGGAGATGCCGAAACGGTGCAAGCTGTATACAGGACTCGCTAATTGATGGATTTCATTGAGGCATGCGCCGCAGTCGCCGGCGTCAATTACCCTGACCTGCAACGAATGGCGAAAAGGCGCAGGAAGCCCTGGAGATTTCATTTGCGCCCAATGGTAGCCTGCCTCCCAGTTCATCCCCGGGGTCCGTTGATGGCAGAAATGGCACTGAATACAGCGCGCGTAATCAATCTCCACCAGCCTTTCTTGCTCTCGCAGTGCGTGTGTCGGGCAAATTGCCCCTAACGCCGCATCCTCCATCGCCGTTGGAGCAGGTCGCCCAGGTGTCAATCCTGGGGACGGGGAAAATTCCTCTTGCGGCGTCAGCGTTTTGAGGGACTGGTAAAGTCCTTCCCGAAACCATAGCATGGGCGAATTCCCTCCTTGAATTGGTACTTTGTCCCCCGTGTCACGGTCCTTTTTTGGCAAGGGGAATACCTTGGTTCAGCGACCTAGCGATCGAGATCGGCCACACTCAGCCCAAACGTGGCCAAAATGATGGGGAAATCCTGAAACGCAAAATGCCTGACGGCCTGCGGAAAGGCATGCCAGTTAACCAGTCCGGGCGTCACCACCCGGGAGCGCTCAATCATGCCCTGGCCGTTCACCGATACCCCGCAGATGATTGCACCCGACGGGCTTTCCACATATCCGAAGGCCGTCCCCGTTTCCGTTATACGGACGCCCGACGCCATAGGAGTCTCTGGGCTTAACAGCGGGGGAATTTGCTGAATGATACCATACGATTGGTCAATCTCCTGGCACAGTTGCCTAAACCTGGCATAACCGTCACCTTCGGACTGAACAGGGATGCCAAACGTGATCTGATCATAAGCCGCATATTCCTGCCATGCTCTTAAATCCCGGTTGACTCCCGAAGCGCGTGCCACTGGCCCGACCAGCCCGTGAGAGATGGCGAGATCTCGGTTCAAGACGCCGACGGACTCCAATCGGTCCAAAAAGCTATTGTCGAAAGCCAGCGCGTCTAAAATTCGCTGGGATTGCTGCACTACCGTCCCGAGTTGGTGGACAATCGTCTGAATTTCCGCATGAGACCAGTCGCGTGACAGGCCGCCGAGCTTGTTTAACCCAAATAAATAACGATGTCCCGCAGACACGCCGGAAACTTGCAAAAGATTCTCTTCGAGAGCCTGCATCAGGTTTGCGGGAACGGACAATCCTGTCGACTCCAAAATTCCCGCCAACACATGAATATGCGATCGAATCCGTTCAAACTCCGCCCAAAACACGCGCAATAGTTTAGCTCTCGGGGGAACCGGGGTGTCGGCTAATGTCTCCAAAGCCTGTGCCAGTGCTAGACTATGGGCAAAGGCTGTTAACCCATCAATACGCTCCGCGATCAAAAGCGCCACAGAGGGCTCTTGGCCCTCCAAGATCTTTTCCACCGCGCGATATTTATAAAATGGCCGGATGTGGGCAAAAACAATTTCTTCGCCGACGGTCTCCAAGTGAAATTGAATCGACTCGGCCGTGCCGGAGTAAACAGGGCCGACGGGCATGACAAACGAGCCGGGCGCCTCAACAATGCGCGGCATGGAGAGATCCTGGGGCTCGGTCGCTTTTGGGTGTATCTCCCACGAATGCCGTCTCATCGGGGCGGTCCCTTCGGGCCAATGGTCATCGTGCAAAACGAAGTCGCCCAACTGGGGGTGGCCCTCAAAATGCACATCAAACAAGTCTTCCATCTCGCGCTCCTGCCAGTCCGCGGCAAACAGGAGGGCACTGACAGTTGGGACGGATTGATCGTGATTCGAGACCTCAATTCCCACCCAGGGACCGTGCTGCGCATAAAACACGTAAAGAAGCCGCACCGCCTGGATTCCCGGATCGTTTTCGGGCACAATGCCCGCAAAGATCCAGTCATGGGTTAATGCTCCTACCAATTCCGGTAACAGATTGGGGGATACCGTGACACGAATCCAATCCCGTTCGATCGTCACCGGAATCGCTGAGTGCCTATCCAGGATATTCTTCAGCCAGTTTTCGTAGTTCAACGCGGCTACCTCCTTAACGCCAACATGGTGAGGGCTAGCAAGTGATGAACTGAAGCCGGCAGATACACGCCGAACACCAAAACCGGGAGCCAGCTGATAAACAGAGCCAACGTCACCGAACGAGGAAGAGTGATCCGCGGATGCGTGGGTTTGCCGAATATCATGTGATTAAGGTGTCGCAGAATGCCAATAAATGCCAGAGTCAAAAATGCCAACAATAAGGCTAAGACCAGAATATGCCGTGAAGTCAGGGACGCACGGAAAATGGAAAACTCACTGAGAAACACCGCAAAAGGTGGGGCACCCGCTATCGCCAACCCGCTGAAGAGCAAACTGAATCCCGCGAGGGGAGATATCCGAATCAACCCTTTAATTGACGCGATATCCAGCGTCGAGGTGGCTAAAAACACGGCTCCCGCACTATAAAACGCCAACGATTTAGTAATCGCATGCGTCAGGAGTTGATACAACATGGCATAATGACCGGCTGGCCCCAAGCCCAGTGCCACCAGCAGGATCCCCATTTGTTCCACGGTGGAAAACGCGAAGAGGCGTTTAAAGTCGCGCACTTGAACCATAAGAAAAGCGGCGGTTCCCACGGAAATCAGCCCAAAAACCAAAGCCCAGTTTTGCGCAAAATCTCCGGGTATTTGTTCAAACACCGGCCAAAGGCGCATAATCACGTAGAGAATCGTGCTAACCTCAATGCCGGAAAGGAGCGCGCACACCGAGCTCGGGGCTTGGGAATGGGCATCCGGCAGCCAGGTATGCATCGGCACAATGCCCACCTTGGTGCCAAATCCAATAAAAATGAACACAAATGCCAATTTCAACAGGGCAACGGGCATCTCAGGAGCGGCATTCTTCAGTGTGGCCCAGGTTTGTATCGTCACGTGCAAGGTAGAAAGGCCCCAAAGCAGGAGAAAAATTCCCAAAACCGCTATGGTGGCACCCATGATGGTAATGACGGCGTATTTCCACGCCGCCTCTAATGCTTTGGGCGTGTTCTCAAAACCCACCAAGAACACCGAAAGCACTGTCGTCAATTCGACCGCAACCCAGGTCAAGGCTGGTTGAAGAAAAATGGGGACCATGAACAGCGACGCCAGAAACAGGTTGAGATTCACATAAAATTGCTGTTCGCGTCTCGGGTGAGGGGCAGCGACCTGTTTCATGTATCCCCATGAATATAGCGTCGCGGTCATGGCGACGAAGCCCTGAAGCACTAGAATCAAAGAACTCAGCCCATCGACTCCGATCCAATGGGGCCATACGGTCAGTGCAATGTGCCGACTCACCATTTGCGCGACCCTCATGGTCAGGATCAGAGCCGTCAGGCCCCCGAGGGTTGATGCCAGGCGGATAACCTGTAAACGAGGGGTCAGCAAAGCGACCAAGGAAACCAAGACCGGAATGAGGGGAATCGCGAGAATAATCATTCGGACTCACCTTCTTTGAGATGGGTCAACGCGCCCACCTCGGTCGTTCCCATATGCTGAGCCAATGTGCGGGTCAGAATAGCGGCAACCAGAACGACCATGACCCCTTCGAGGCCGGCAGCCAATTCAATAATTGCTGAGGACGTGGTGATCGCAATGCCCGCAAAAAACGCTCCGTTATCGATGGCCATCATTGCCAGCATCTGGGGGACCGCTTCACGGCGCACTGCTAAGGTATAGACGCCAATGAGCAGCACATCCAGTCCCACCGGCAGATTGACAAGAATGTCCTGCCCAGACCCCATCAGGAGCGGGGCCACAAAAAAGTAAGACAGGACCGTAATGCCTAGCGCAATCAGAAGGGAAACCGGCGTGTTCACGATAAATTCTAGTTCGCGTCGCGAACGAATGTCTGGTCCCAAGGTACGAGTCAACAGTTGGGGAATGACGATTGCCTTGGAGATAATAGTGATGAACCCGACAATCATTAGTTCGGCCGAGTGATGAAGCCACCCCAGAACAAAAGCCGAAATGGCCAAGAGGATCGATTGACGAACAAACAACCGCAGCACGGATTGTGCTTGTCGCGCCGTCATCAGTACAACCGCACTGAGCAAAAACAAGGCGCCCACTAGGCCGTTAACATCCACGAGAATGTGATGAATCCCCATAAGCTGATCCATAATGGCCCCTTTCCATGTTTAAAAATGGAACGGTTGCACAATCATCGCTACCACCGCGGTGACAAAAGCAACACCAAGAAAATCCGGGATCCGAAATAACCGAAGTTTGGCTAAAGAGGTTTCGATGGCAGCAATGAGCACCACAAACACGACGAGTTTGAGGCCTAGCAAGAAAATTGCAGCAAGTACATCAGCGCCGTTGATATGGGTTGCTAATCCCCATGGGGTGACCAATACATTTACCAAAACGATGCTTAACACCATAAATTTCATGTATCCGCCCCACTTAATCAATGCCAACGAAGGTCCGGAAAATTCTAGGGTCCTCGCCTCGTCAATCATGGCCAATTCAAAATGACCCGCGGGATTATCGACCGGAATTCTTCCCGTTTCGGCTAAAATGATCATGATAAAGGCCGCCACGATCAGAAGATGGGTGGGAGAATAAAAGGCTTGGGGTGTAGACACCCAATGAGCCTGAACGATGTAGGGAATGGTGGAATTGGCGGCAAAAGACACCGAAAAGAACACAATGATGAAAATCGGTTCCACTAACGAACTGACCATGCGAGTGCGACTCGAGCCCATAAATCCGTAAACAGTGCCTGCATCCATAGCCGCCAACGAGAGAAAAAAGGCACCCACCGACAAAATAAAACCGGCGGCCACCATGTCGCCCATGAATGCCATGAAAAGAGGGTAATCGGTGAGAACGGGGATCAACACTGTCACAAGAACCGGGGCCACGAAGTAGATGTAGGGGGCAAAACGAAATATCCATGTCGACTGACTAGACACCACTTCGTCCTTGTGGAAAAGTTTCCAAAGATCATAATACGGTTGCCAAATGCTCGGCCCCCGCTTGGCCTGTATTCGCTCCTCAATTCGGGTCAATAGGCCGCGGAGCAAAGGAGACAACAACAGGACGACCAGGATTTGACATACATTTAAGGCCACATAGACGACCATGGAAATCCCCCCAACTGAACCTAATCAGTGGAGGAGGACTAGTAGGCCTTGAGCGGAATGGGCCGATGCACACGAATTCGCGCCGTGAAAGACCACGAATACGAAGCAAACACATACAAGGCCGTGATCTCCTCCTTTTACAGGTAGGAGTCATCAGCCCAGTGGGCATTATCGTGGACTCCATCACACAAGCGCATCTTCGTTTTCATTATAGGCAAAAGATTAAGTCAAAATCAAGGGATACAATCATCAAGGAATGGGCAACTTAAAAAATTCTGCCGGCTTGCCAGATGAGGGGATCACTCACACGCCGATAAGAGGATACACCCAAACTCCTCTCCACTCTTCGGAGTGAGAAAAAGGTCAGACAAACGGCTGTTGTCTATATTTGTCTATGCTTTTGGGCAACTGCTGACACCACTGCATTACCTTTATGTAAACCATGATAGGAAGTTGTATCCTTATGATGGGCCAAGGATTAAAAACAGAAGCGCCCACCGGCCCAAACGTTGGCCAGGACGTTTTTGGAGGTATCTATTGCTGGGGAGTGGTGACCCTCCTGCCAACTCGATCTATGTGAAGTGGTGTGGTCTGCCCTCGCGCCCTGGAAGGGCCGCTGTGAACGAAGGGGAGGGATCGTTGATGATGGATTTTGGATTGGGATGGGTATGGATTTTCCCCGCCGTGGCAACGACGCTAATGGCGCTTTTTGGGTGGGCTGTGTTGACCCGGGTATTTAGGACCGAACATCATACCTCGCCCGAAACTCCTACACTGGTCGAAACTCCTGACCCTCTTGCCATTGCTCGAGAACGGTACGCCCAGGGCCTTATTTCCAAAGAGGAATTTGACCAATTAGCTCAGGACTTGATTCGGACTGAAAAACCACATCTTTAAAGACACAATTGACCTGGCTGATGGGATCCCGTTTTCCCACGTTTCCGGTGTGTCGCGTGGGTTCGACATCCTTTCGGTCAGTGAACCATCGAATCCAATGTGTTTCCGTGACTTTAAAAACGGCAGCATTTGGTACAATAACCGTAATGCCGACGGCAAAACTTCAAGAGGGGATACTCGTGAATACACATGATATTGCTGGCGATGCGGTGTGGGGCGTCATTGACCCCTGGGCAGTAGAGATCCGGCGTCGAATTCATCGGTTTCCGGAATTAGGTTTAGATACCCCGCAGACCCAAGCATTGGTGGAAGGCATATTGGAGGATTTGGGCATCGAGCACCAACAGGTTATTGCGCACGGAGTCAAAGGGTTTATCGGTCCTAAAGCTGGACCGGCTATCTTGTTAAGGGCAGATATGGATGGATTGCCAATCCAAGAAACTACGAATCTGTCGTTTCAGTCTGAAATGGATGGGCGGATGCACGCGTGTGGCCATGATGCCCATACGGCTATGTTGCTGGGTGCCGCACGCTTCTTAAAACATTACGAAGAACTTCTGGAGCGCCCGGTGGTGTTGATGTTTCAACCTGGGGAAGAAGGCCCGGGAGGTGCGCTCCCAATGATTGAGTCGGGTATTCTCTCGGATCCACCAGTGACGCATGCGGCAATGGTACATGTGGACAGTGATCAACCTGTTGGGGTGATTGGTTTAAAATCGGGGCCAGCAATGGCATCTCCCAATGAATTTCAAATTGTCGTTCGTGGCCAGGGGGGCCATGGAGCACACCCCGACAAAGGAGTTGACGCCATTGTGGCCGCGGCCGCTATAATTCAGGCGTCCCAGACCTTGGTTAGCCGGGAGCAGGATCCCGTGATACCGCTTGTGGTGACTTTTGGAACCATTGTAGGGGGATATCGGGAAAACGTGCTTGCAGATCAAGTCACGATGACCGGGACCATCCGGATTTTGCAACCTGAACGCCGGCAGCCCATACTGGATCGGTTTTCCCAATTAGTGTCAGATATCGCGCACGCATACCGGGCGGAAGCCTTCATCGACATTCGTCCAGGGTATCCTCCATTTGTAGCCGACGTTGCCTTTACCAATCATGTAGGAAGTGTGTTGGAACCGATTTTCATCATTGTGTTCTTTTCG
>JAKAAL010000197.1 GCA_021802375.1 Bacillota bacterium
TGAGAAAGGGCGTGACGAGCATGTCGCAATTAACCAAACGCTTTCCCTCTTCGTCGGTGCCTCTTCCGGATACCGTGAACCATGCCGGGGGTGCCGCGTACACAGCGGCCCCGGAAGAAGTGCTGGCCGAACTCTTGTTACTCGGTACTTTTGGCAATACGTATTACGCTTCGGGCGATCAATGGGCCACAATGACCGCAGATCTGTGTAAGCGGATGGCGGGAGAAGATCCCCATTTCCTTGCCCAGGCCGCGGTGGTGGCCCGCACAGAAGGCTATATTCGTTCCGCACCCTTGGTAGCATTGGCCGCCCTATTGGGGGCTTCGAACGAGGCAAAGATCTATGGCCGGCGGATTTTCTCAACGATCATTCGCACCGGGGATGATCTACGCAACTTTGTCGGGTTGATGGAGTCCAAGCAGTTTCGGCAAGGGTTCGGCGGGATATCCCGCCGATTGGTGGCCGATTGGCTTAACACCCAATTAACGGCTTACCAGGCCGTAAAATACGCGGGATCCGGCGATCAATTCTCGCTTCGCAACATCTTACGCCTGACCCACCCTGCGCCGCCTACCGCCACCCAAGATGCCATTTTTCAATGGCTGGTGAAAGGCACGACGAACGAGGCCACCCCTGCTCTGATTCACGCCCTGGCCGATCTTCAGGCGGGATCCTTGGACCCGGTGACCGCCATTACTCGCGAGGGGCTTCCTTTCGAAGCGGTCACCGGACGACTCACCTCCATGTCTAAAGCCGTGTGGGTTGCCCTGCTCAGGCATGCCCCCTATATGTTCCTGCTTCGATCTTTAGAGGCCATGGGGAAGGCCGGGGTCTGGGAGGATCAGGAGAATGTGGATCGGGCCATGGCGATCTTAGGGGATCCCGCCCGCATCCAAAAAGCTATGCTCTTCCCGTTTCGGTATTATACGGCGCTTCGCACGATTACCCCGGAGCATGTCCCTTCGCAACTCTTAGATATGCTCTATACCGCCTTGGAAACAGCGGTGGGCAACCTGCCGGATCTTGGGTATGGCCATGTGGCGATTGCCCTGGATATTTCAGGATCGATGCAGGACACCTATGTCAACGAGCGGCAAAACACCAATGCTGCAGCGATTGCCGGGATCTTTGCGGGGGCCTTATGGCACCAGCACCCCACTGCCCGGATTCTCCCCTTCGGGACATCGGTGTACCCGGTCCCGGCCCATCACCGGGATTCCGTCATGACGATTGCTCGCACGTTTGCGAACATGAATGGGGGTGGGACGGATCTCAGTGCGCCGATTCGGTGGCTCACGGAACAACAAGAGGTCGTGGATCTGTTCATCGGACTCACGGATAGTGAGGATTGGTCGGCAAGTGGCGGGTGGTATGGTGCAGGAAATTTTGCGGTCAGCTGGAAAGCGTATAAACAGATTGCGCCTCACGCCAAAGCGGTGTTGATTCAGTTGGTCCCGAATGGAACACGCCCCACCCCCTCTTCGGATCCCAGTGTGCATTATGTCTATGGGTGGAGTGATGCGGTGTTGCGGTATATTGCGCATGTCGCGCAAGGATCATCCATGATCAATCATATTCGCGAAACGGTTGTTTGATCCCGCCGATTTCCTACAAAAAACCCTCGTTCAGCGTATGGCTAGACGAGGGTTTTTTGGTTTTGCGGGTAGGTATTTACGCGGTTTTCGCGGGATCCCCGGTTTTCGTGGGGGCCGTCGTTTTATTGGGCGCATTGGCCACAGCGGTTTCCAACCACGTGCCGAGGACGCCTTCTAAATCAGGCAACGCTTTTTTGAGTACGACCCTGGCTTGGGCGGCCATCTGGAGATGCCACGAGGCCAGGGCTTTGTCTTTCACGAGCACCCCGGTTTCCGCGGTCCACGTTCCCGCGGCTTTCTCGGCATTGACCGTGGTTTGATTGAGGCTCTGCACAAGCGAATCCATCAGGGTTTTTCCCTCATGAATGGCGGTGGTGAGGGTGGCATTGTGCGTGTGTTTGAGGGCAAGGTTGGTGAGAGATGCGATCCCGGCGGTTAACGCTGCGGCGATAAACGGGGTCAGGTCTTTCGCGATGGTGACAAAATACGGACTGGTCAGGAACATGGGCTACGCATCCTTTCTTTCGAGCGCGTGGATCGCAGTGATGGTCTGTTGAAGATCAGCGGACTGAGTTTCTAAGGTGGTTAGTAGAGAGAGCGGGATTGCGACACTGGACGGGGCAACGACCGGTGCCGGTTTGGGCGTGGACTTGGCGGGATCCTGCACCATGCGCATGGCAATGGGCCGCCCCCCTTTACAATCCGCTCGGACTTGATCCGTATCCACATACACCCCGTCTAGCAAGGCATTGGCCCCCGTCTGATCTAGCTGATAACCGCGAATGGCAACATCCGGGACCGTGGAGACCGAGCGCCAGTAATGGGTAAAGGGGAGCGCGTAGAGTTGGGCACTCGTCAACGGTTGCGGAGCCCCGACATACAGGCCGGGCGCGTATCCACTACGCTGGACGGTAAGATACCACTGCGTCAGCCAAGGGATGATGGTGGCGGCGGGGAGGGTGCAATCTTCGAAATCCAGCCAGAGGACGGATCCCGCTGGGTAGTGGACGGATCGAGCATAGTTAATTGCTTGGTTGGCCCGGACCGTGGCTTGCTTCAATTGGGACCACGCGGCGGGATCATACCCTTGGAACAACATCACACCTAATCCGGCTTGGAGCGTGGCGGCAATATCCGAGGGTAAGGCACTGTATGTATCCCAAATAACACCGTGCACCGTATGCAGGGTAGTTTCCCAGGTGGCGGGATCATGGCCCGACCCGAGATCGACCCATTGTTCCCCAGCGGGAACATAATATTTTTCGAGCATAGGATATATCCTTTCGAGCGAGCGTAGCGGTTTGAGGAAGGATGACGAGGGGGTGCGAAGGAGTGGGAAAATTTTCGGATGGGGGGATCCCGCTGAGTCGGGGTCCAGGGAAATTGGTGAGACTCAGTTCCTCACCGGCCATGGGACTCAAAGAGTCGTGAACCATGGTTTAACCCGTTATCGTGCCCGCTATGCAGGGACGGGCTTCAGCCGTGCATAGCCAATGGACGGTGCCCTTATGCACCTATCACCCATCCTTTTTTATTTTATGGGTTTGAATGCGGTTTGTCAACCCTTTCCAAATGCCATTGCAGTTGCAACAACCGTTTGCCTAATGACCGATAATTGGCAGGGTGATCCAACAGATCAGGGTGACTTTTCGCTAAGTACTCCAAGCGCCAGCATTCTTCAATCGCCTGGGCCAACGTAAAATGTTCAGCGGGGGTGAGCAGACCATGATGGTCCATCGTTTATGGCCCCCCTTTATGGCGGTGTGCATCGGCGGGATCCCCTTTTCACTTGCCTAACTTAGGTCAGCCAATCCCGCTTGAACATCGGGATCATCGCCCCTTGATGAAGGGCTCGGTGGCATTCGTGCCGGTAGCGCCGCCACTCTCGGCGGCGTTCGGCGGGTGACGGTTTGAACCAGAGAGAGGGCATTGTTTTGCGCAGAATGCCCTGGCATTTCGCGCTTTCCTGTTCCTCCACAGGCCACGCCCACTTAGCTAATGCCCACGCACGGTGACGGCGAGAAGGCACAGTGAGACATGCGGCATAAGGCTTTTGGCGTTGTGATGTAGGCATCACGGGTCTCCGTTTCTCGATCAGGGGGATCCCGCCGATTTTGGATCTGGCGGGATCCCCTGATCCTATCAAAGGTCGATCACACCCCGCCTTTCCCCACCCCACCCCGTAACCGATCCGCATACCACAAAGGTTCCGGGGTGTAGTGGATCCCGCCGCTAATAAAGGCGGTGGGTTGATCAACAATGGTGGCGGGATCAATAGGGCACTTCATTAGGAACTCTCCTTAAATGTCTGATAGGCGTCTTCATGGGTCGTGACCCACACCCAGAGGCGTTCAAACACGGTATCCAGATAGGCGGCCCATTCGGGCCATTCGGTGAATGCTACGGTTTGGACCTGTTTCAAACCCGAGATACTGTAGTTGAGCGATCCATCTTCCACATGGATCCCGTCAATCCAAGTGGCTTTAATATGGCAGATTTGATGGGCTTCTGGAGAGGTGCCAATCAGAAAGTCTTGGCCATCGACGAACCCCGCTTGCACTAGACGTTCAATTTGAGGTTTTTCCGCGCGGCCTTCGGCTTGGGTATGATCGAACACCCCACGTACCGAGATTCCCCGCTGTTTCGCCGCGATCAAGGCATCAAAGAAGGGTTGATACGTCGCCCCGTAGATCATGAAGCGAATGGAGTGTTCAGCCGAATCGAGGAAGGTTTGGAAGGCGCGTTGGGCATCTTGGTATGGAGTCACTAAGCGTATCTGCGTCGGACTGCCGGTAACTACACCAAGCGATCCTAACACCGTCGATTGACTATTCATGGACATCTCCTTGTGATAAGATTTAAGTGAGTACAAAACGTTGCGAAGTGGGGTGGACGAAATGCATCCGAGTTACAAAGAGATTGATGTCTCCTTGGCTGTTGCGCTGTATGTCCAAGACGGTCTATCTACTCATAAAATCGCCGCGCAATTGGGCGTATCCCAATCCAAGGTACTTTCGGAGATAAGACGGGCAGGCGTTTTGCGTAGACCAAAGGGGGGCCATCCGTCGAATTACAAGGAGGTAGACGAGGGCCGTTTGCTCTCCCTCTATGTCGAGGACGGCAAGACTACCCATCAGATTTCGAAATTAGTAGGGCTTTCCCAAAGACAGGTTTACTTACGACTAAAGAAGCTGGGCGTGATTCGCACCCGTAGTGAAGCGCGCATCGGTAAATTGCGCAAATCCTATGGAGATCGTCGGTTTACTTCGGACGGATATGTGGCTCTTTATCTACCGGACCATCCGAACGCCACGCAGACTGGGTGGATATTAGAACATCGCTTCGTCATGTCGGGCATCGTGAAGCGACCGTTAACCGCGCAAGAGGTTGTTCATCACAAGAACCATAATCGGCACGACAACCGCCCGGAGAATCTGCAACTATACCATAGCGCGGGCGAGCATTCCGTCAGAGAACATCGGCACGTTCTGTCGGACGACGAGATGCTAGCGCAACTCCGCGCGTTGTACGAAAACACTCGGCGTCCGATTAGGGAAGGAGATTTACGCCCGATTGGCGGGGTATGTCATGCTCAGACATTTAGACAGCGGTTCGGCTCGTGGAGAATTGCTTGTTCAAAAGCAGGAGTTCCAGATCAATAGTCCCCGTTCCGCATGGGTCGGCACCCATTCCGGCACTTGTACGGACAATGTGAGGACATGGGCGGGGATAACTTTCGTCATGATCGGCGGGATCCCCCCTTCCCTCTCGTCACGTCCCGAAGCAATTGCATCTCTTCCATTTGCTGGTGATGAATAGCTTTCAGTTCCGCCAATTCCTCGCGGATTAACGCAAATTCTTGTTGGGTATAGTCATGGGTTTCTTGGGCGATCCGGGCGGATCTATCCCCTTGCTTTTGGGAGACAAACGAAAGGGCCGGGAGGGCCGTCCCTTGGTAAAAGATGGACACGAGAAAGAGATCCCAGCCTTGGGCCCCGATAGGGCGGTTAATCAAAACAGATCCCCAGGTGAGCATCACGAGAATCCAAAACGCTTCCATGGACATGAACCAGACGGACACATGATCCGCGATCCAGGTATTGGCCCGGTGGTAGGTCGTACAGATTCGGGTCATGGCTTGACGGCTCCGTGCCCTACCGCCTGCACGATGAGGTACACGGTGAGCGTCAGGCTCCCGGTAATCACGGCCCCAATCACGATGCCGAGCCATTTGGAGAGACGTTCTCCCTGCTGGTTAAATTTAATTTCTACCGTATCTTTATGCGGTTGGTAGTCTTCTTTTTTCCACCGCCCGAATTCGGCGGTGGTGAGATACGTTTCTCGCATCATATCCAGTTTCCCGTCAAGCGCACCCACGGCCTGGGTTAAGGTTTGTAATGTGTGTTCCATATGCCGTAGGTCATTACGGGTGACGGCCAGCTCGGGGTCAATGGGCGTGTTGCGATCAAAATCCGACATCGGTGAAACCTCCTATTCCCCGGTCGGCGGGGTGTTGAGGTGGTGCGGGAGTGGATCCCATGGGCGAGGACCGAGTAGACGGGGCGAAAATGCCAAGCTCATCGGCGAGGGTAAGGGTTGCTGGGTCAGCGGGATCCCAGCCCCCTGCGCAAAGGCCATCGCCACAAACCCACTACACGTCACGTAGCGAGGCCGGGCGTTCAAGAGGCAACCGAGATGGGCATCGTACCACCCGCCGTCCTCCAGCAACGCCGTGATGCCATAGGGCTGGCCCAGGTGAGCCATTGCCCATGCAATCGTGGCGTGGGCCATCGCGGGGGTCAGCCCCTCCACGGAAAACGCATTCCCGTTCGCCGTGTACTTGGCGAGCGGCGATTGGATGACGGGATCGATCTGCTCGATCAGGTGCCCCTCCCCCACCAGCGCCGCATGGACGTACGGACCGCCCGTGGACCAGGCGATGGCGGCATCGAGCACGCGGTCCCAAATCGGTTCGGTGGACAATGCGGTCATCAGGAGAACATCGCCGGGACGAAGCACGGCGGGATCATAGGCCATGCGTCATGCGCTCCTCTCGTTTCACCAGACGAACCACACGACGCCATCAGCCCCCGATCCCCCCGCCGTTCCCGCTGAACCCGAAGGACCCTCATAGCCTCCGCCGCCACCACCGCCATACGCGGCACCCGCTGCCCCTGCGGCGGTACTACTTGTTGATCCATCCCCCCCGGCCCCGCCAGGTTGCATGTTACTAATGGCGCCCTGTTGCCCAGCTGCGCCGGTCGATCCTTGGGGCGTATTGGTACTTCCACCCTGGGCGATGGACGCGCCCCCCGATCCCCCTGCGCCAACCGTGGTCGAACTGACACTGGCGCTGGAGCCGCCTCCGTCAACCAATGATGCCGAAAGAAAGGATCCCCCCAGAGCGGCCGTTCCAGCCGCTCCCATACTGCCCGGACCTCCGGCTCCTCCCCCACCCGCGGTGATGATAGTGGTTCCACTATAAACAACCGTGGACGCGGTCCCGCTATTCTCGCTCGTCCCACCGGCCCCAACTTGGCCCGTCACGACATCCCCAGGACTTACCGCGATGATTTCAAACCCACAAGCCCCGCCACCGCCACCACCCCCAGCATTGGTACTCGCCCCAGGATTTCCGCCTTGCCCTCCACCCCCGCCACCCCCAATGGCTTGAATTAGTAG
>JAKAAL010000198.1 GCA_021802375.1 Bacillota bacterium
GAATACGTTTGACTCATTCGTTCCTCTCTCTCCTTTTATACTCAATGTTAGCCTACCAGGAGAGATCGCGATTGTCATGTTTTCTTAGGGGGCTTAAAAGGCGGGCACCGGACTCTTTGGGTTTCAACCTGTGCTCAATGCCCCTGAGCCGGCCATCTACAGGGAATATGAAGCCGCCTTAGCAGGCCATGACATCGACCGACTCGTCGACCTGGCCGAGGCGATTTGGCTCGTTGGCATCGACGGTAGTGAGCAGCATGTATCTCAGGCCAATCGCGAGGCGTTCCGCCGGATGTACCGGGAATTCCTCAATAATCACGGAGATTTTGCCTACTATCGGGACATGGACGACACCGATGCGCTCGGAGATCTCGACATGCCCGTCATGGTCGTTGTCGGTGACAATGATACGGCCTTTTGCTTGGCGGCGGCCGACTATTTAGAACAGACCTTGCCGCGGGCCACCATCGTCCGCATGCCCGACGTAGCGCACTTCCCCAACCTGTCCAAGCCCCAGGAGTTCAACGAACTGCTTTTAAAGTGGCTCAAAAATACCCACGAATAAGGTGACGTCGAGAGTCTTCGCTAAACGAAGGCGAATTGAGCTAACCTAAGTGATGTATGAAGATAATAATCGACTTTCGGGGGCGTAAATGCATTAAGCGTACTTAATATGCGCTTTAATGGAGTTACCGTGACAGACACGGATACAAGGAGGCAACGTGAAAACAGAGTACATGGGAGTTGTCGTCGATCGATCTCTTAAAAACGATAACGGCTTCAACGGTCTAAATGTGATTAGCCATCGACAGGTCGGGTCGTGGGGGTTGATGCTGGTGTCGGTGTCTGATGAGGAATTCACTGCCTTGGTGGACACGCTTCAGAACAGTATGATTAACATCCAAGACGGCTGCTGGTATGCGCATTTTTTTCGAGGCGCTGAGTTGGTGGTTGTCTATCAAGATCGAGTCTTTCCGGTTACGGTGGACCCGTCCACATGGACGGACGCGGTCAAATATGGATTCGAACACGGGATTCCTACGGAGCAACTGGATTTCCATCCGCGAACAGTCAAGGATGCTTTTTCATATTTTGGCGTGACAGATTAGTAGCGGTAGATCCTCGTTAAGGGAATATCGGGCACTTATGCGCCTTAGTGACCGTCACACACGGGCATGGTGCTCACCTGAACTGTAGTCTGCTCACTCAGGGTCACACAGCTGGATTCATAGCCATCGAAAGAGAACTACCGACTCCAAGCGACCGTATCGCGGTTACCTCGGGCGCAACGTGCGCGAGGATGCCGCCCTTGCACAAGGAAATGGTCGGGAACATGTGAAAATCCTGGTTCAATGATTCTGATAGAGGTGGTCGAACAATGAGCTCGTCCGGGCGCGTCGTTAGCGCCAACAAAGTTAGTCAGTTTTGGAACGCTCACGCGGAGGTTGCCAATACACGTTCAGTTATCTCGTCGACCCAAACGGATTTGCAAGGGGACACGATAACTTCAGCCAGCTTGGAACAGTTTGCTAAGGATATAAATAGAGATGGCATTCTACTCAACATCGAGCACGACCCCACACTACCACCCGTCGGACTTGTATCGAATGCTGCCGTAGTTCAAAACACAGGCGATTCCTACCTGTTATATGCGGACATTCAACCGATTCCAATTGCATCTTACCTTCATCTAGAAGAGAGGCGGTCTCCTAGCGCGTTAGGGAATACCGACGAAGACGCCGTTGCGGGCCCCCGGTATGTTTTTGCTTACAACCCACACAATGTACCCGTAGACATAGTGAGAGACATTGCGGCCGTGAGTGAACGCGTCGATCTTCAGGAGCATTTTCAAAAATCGTGGGAAGCATGGATGTTGTTTGGAACCCTTTATATAGCAGGAGTATCCATCGTCGCAATGACCAAAGGCTTCGGAGACGAAATCGGACATCAACTTGGAAAGGTGATTTCACGCAAAGCTTCTCAAGTGATTAAGCGCCAGTCACGTCCTCGGGCCGGATCACTAAGGAGTCGACGACTACTCACGATCTCCATTCAGACCAAGTCATGGGTAGTCCACGGCCATATTGTGGGTGGCACCACGAAGTCTTTCCAGGCTGGGTTTGACGCGTTGCCGTTGCTAGCACAGATTGCTCAGGAATTCGGCGATAAGTACGAAACAGGGGCTTGGACGGAGGCGCATTTCCGATTTAACCACAATGACCGGTCATGGGATTTCATTTATGCGGTCCGTGTCGATAAGAAGGTGGTGTTGCAAGAGGACTTCTTTGAACGCTAATTGCTCGCAACAGGAGAGGTCATGTCGGGTGGCTCCTACGGGATTATCGGGGGCGTTAGCGCCTTAAGCATAAGACATCCGATCAATCAACTTTGACTGGTTGTGCCGCGGCTTACGCATGACTCCGATCAACAGAAAACGTCTCGGTTCATTCAGGGAGACACAACGGCCGATCAATCATGAAATACGGATACCCGATAGTATCTAACGTATATGGGGTGCGTGAAGTCGTGAGAAAGATCACTTTGGCCGATGGAAACGTGGTGGAAGTCGAATGCCTCAGTTGCGCCATCACCAGCGGCTTGGTTGAACCCATGGGCGAGGTCATTTATGAAGACAAATACTTTCATGCTCATCAGGACGTGGCCTATCCGATCCCGGGTTTGGTCATTTTAGCGTCCAAGAGGCATTTTTATCGAATGGATGAACTCACAGCAGCCGAATCTACCGGATACATTGCCCTCATTCAACGCATCCGTAGGGCGCAATCAACTTGTCTCGGAATTGGCCACGTCTACTACTTCTATAATGAGGATACCACCCACCATTTCCACCTCTGGATGGTGCCACGATACGAATGGATGCGACAGTTTGGCAGTTCCGCGGAGTCGTTAAGACCTGCACTGCTACATGCAAGAAATTCGATGAGGACGGCGGATCACGTGGCTTATGTCCTTGAGTGCATCGAGAAGTTACGGAAGGGAATGACCCGGGGACCCTTCACCACCGGGGAAGGGTTGTAAGGGCTCCATCGTGTAGTTCGTGAGGTGAATTTCATGCCCATGTCGACGTACTATCAAGAACTGCGAGAGAAAATTGGGACGCAACTTATCATGACATCAGGGCATTTCCAAGTAGAGCGTGGTTGGTCAAGGACGGACACAGCTTGCCCAATCAACTCGTCTCCATGCGCATTTTATGGTGTGTAACGGTGTGATAACCATTTATAGCACAACGGAACCGCGCCGTTACCAACGCCGCACCAAGATTCTGGCGATTCGATTTTGCGGGCAGCCTGTTAGTGACCGTCGTGTCAGCGTCTTACATGGCAGTTTCGGTCTTTCTCCGATACTCCCATAGTAATGGGATCATAATTCAATTGTCGTGCTGTCATGGATCCGACGGCTCTCTCGCCCAGCGTTACGCTTCGAATTCTCAACCTAATATTACCTTATCTAAGTGAGACTTCCAGTTGGCTCTCTTATATCCCCCAATGACGAGGTATTCTATCAATTTACGTAACAGCCGATCAGCGACATCAGCAGTATCGGGAACGTGTTCTGGCGCATCGCCGTGAACAATCTTGGACCGAGTTCTGTATACCATTTTGAAGTCTTCTAAAAGTTGCTTGCGTTCTTCTGGGGAAGACCCCAACAACCAGGCGCCACGAAGGGACAATCTAAATGAAAGTTCCTGGCTGTCGTTAGGTAAGAGCAAACTTTCTAAGGCAATGGCAGCATCAATGACCCGATCTTCTGCAGAGCGACGTTGATTGGCTATAATCCAGCGGGTCATTAGGATTGGAAATTCGGTAGCCACGTTTTGTAACGCCTCTACGTAGCGTTTCACTATTGGTATTTGCTTATTATATAGGATGGTGCGATTTCCACCCGTGGGGATTGTGAATATAGATGATACCATGGTTCCCCCTGTCCACGGGGTGATTCGCATCTCGCCTCGCTTTGGCACCATTAGGACTTCATGTATCTTTGGATTGCCGCCTGCCACCAGTCTCACAGCGTTTAACCATTGATTGGCACGTTCTGGTATACCGCCGTCCATGGTGGCATAGTATTCGTGTACTGTGGTGTGCTTCATGAACAGACGTTCAAATCGCCATAAGGAACTCGACAACGCATAATAATCAATCTTCTTTAGCTCTATCCAGTCTTCCCGAGTGGGTACGGTGATAAGAGTATCATTGTCAAGCCTCACTAACGCATTTGTCTCCATCTGAAAGTTATATAGTGGCATCCAGTTGTATATAGTGTATTGGCCGTCCTTTATAGACTGGGCAAATTGCTGATACAATTGTGCGAACAAGGTATCATCCCAATACTCAGGATGACATGGTACAGCTTCTTCCAAGTAATCGTCCAGGAAGTTGTTCAGGATGGATGTGAGAGTGCTTGTGTTATGCTCTGTGGCGTGGCCGTTAAAAATAACCTTCTCAAGGTCCTTGTATAATTCGACACATCTTAAAATCGCGTGAAGATGTTGTGGCGGCCAATCCAACGCGGTCGGGCTTCGTAGGATACTCTGTGGATAGGGGAATTGCTCTGAAACTGCAGGGGTTGTACTATCTGTTTCAAAGTGGGGAATTTGAACAGTCCGCATGGGCACCTGACCGTAACGTGCCATGCTGTTCACAAGATCAATTTTTTGCTTAATGGCCGTTTTCATCAAGGGAAACAATTCGTTGACCCACTCATCCATGGGAACTTTTCCTCCTGCTTAAAAGAATGATTATTGTAAGTCATTTGCCTAGTTCTAGTTAATCCTCCTAAAGCGAAAAGTTCAATTGGTCTAGTATCCGTGGGGTCCCGAAACTTGACCCGCAATCTCTGCCTACTGGTTCATCCAATCAGGAAATGACGACTTATTATGCCGTCTGGGGATGGTCGTGTTTCGCACATAAGTGGGGTATCCGGTAGAGATCCCCAGCGATTGTTCATTTTTGCCACCACCTGACCTATCACACACGGATTTAGGGTGATCCGGTTGCCCAGGACCATGCTGGCCCACCACAAGGTTTGCCAGCCTCGCCGGATGCCTTTCGTCCCTGACGACACCGCCAGTCCATGCACAATTGTCCGCCTTACGAAAGGCGGTGATGGGGTGGCAGGCCTTGATCAGGGGGAAGGGGACAGAGATTCTTCAATCAAATACGAGCCACTAGACTGTCCTTATTCTCCACAGTTTACTAGACTATGAAGAATAATGGTAAAGGGGGAGAATGTGTGCACTGGTATGAGAAAGGCGCAATCTTAGGACGAATGGCTCTGCATCGCCCCCAAGACATTCCTCCCCTTCTTCGAGACCGTGAAACCGCGCAGAAGCTGCGACATGACTTACCTGAACATGGTGAGATTCAAGCCGAATTTTCCCGGGTATCCTTGTCTGCGCCCAGTCGCACCGATTTAGAACAGTTTGAGGAAATCTGGGTCGGTCAAGCATACGGGCTGGACGAAGCGTTTGTTCCGCAAAGCGGATGGACGGTCGTGGATGTTGGTGCAAATATTGGCTGCTTTACCTTGTGGGCGGCTTTCTGTATGCGGCAGGGACAAATTTTGGCGTTTGAACCTATGCCCACGACGTTTGACTATCTACAACGTAATATTCAAGACAATGGTTCTCGGTTTTCTTCGGTTGTCATACAGGCGCAACCGTACGCCGTAGCCGATATCAGCGATACGCTCTCTATGCTCTTGGTAGCCGAGTCCACGGGATGGAACCGCTTAATCGCCGGAGACGATCTGGCAAAAGAAACGCGACCCATTATCCAAGTTTCCGCGAAAACTCTAGACGCGCTTATTCCTGAACTGCCTGTGGACTTGCTAAAAGTGGACGTGGAGGGCGCAGAATTGAAAGTTTTTAGGGAGCGGCGCAAGCTCTGCAACACACGCGTCGCATCGTTATGGAATACCATAGTGCGAACTTGTTGCGTGACTGCCAGAGTCTTTTAGAAGCACGCGGCTTCCGTTTGGTATCGCGCACGCCAGGACTGAACCTTGGCATGGCCTACTTTAGCCGATAAATAATGGTCGGTAATGTATCGGATTTACCTCTTCGAGAGACGCGCTCAACCTTTACCAACCAACTCTCTACGATTTCCACTCGCCTTGCCATTCGTATAGAGGTTCCGTCGTGGTGTACTCACGCAGGGCCTCGATTTTCTCACCGGCGAACCGCACTATTCTAGCTCCGTCAAACGAGAGTTCGCGTCCCTGCCACCAGCATCGGAACGCCCACTCAATGGCGGCTGAGTTCTGTCCGCCAACGAATGAGAGGATGTCCCATTGGAGAACCCGACCACCTTCGGCGAACCATGTTTCCATCCATTGTCGTACTCGGTCGCGGCTCTTGTACGTCGGTCCATAACATTCCGTCACCACACAGTCGTGCGCCAGTGTGTCTAGCACCTGATGGATATGTTCAGCTTTCCACCCCTCCACTCGAATTCGTGACCGGGCCAAATCAATCACAAAATCCGATTCTTTCTTGGCCTGGCGCTCTGCCAGGCCTTTTTTGTGGGTGGGTCTCTGGCTGCTCACGGATTGCGGATGCTGGCGATTCCCCCAACACCCACACCCTAACCCTCTGAAAGGAGAACGACTCATGGCGTATGCAATTGATGTCGGACACGGCTATACCAAAGCCCTTTCTGCCCACGGCGGGCGTGTCCTGTTTCCCAGTCTGATTTGCCCGCCGCCCCCTTCGGTGGATCTGGGGGAGTTTGGCCAGGCGGAGGAGATCACGATTGATGGCCAGCCCTTTTTGGTCGGGGACGCGGCGCGAGGGCATGCCACTCCCCGGTGGACCCGCAACAAAGCGACCGACGCAGAGACCCTCCGACTCATTCAAGTCGCCGCGGCCCGACTGGGTGCCGTGGGCCCGATCAATCTGGCTACCGGCCTGCCCTTAAGTTGGTTTGGCGCGCAGCGGAAAGTCTTCCGGGACGCCTTACGGGGACGGGTCAGTGTGATTCAGTTACCCGGACAGTCGCCCCAAAGGTTTTGGTTTTCCTCCGTCACAATCTTGCCTCAAGGACTCGCGGCAGCGTTGGCACGCATTGTGCGTCCGGATCAGGGCGCTGGCGACTACTTGGTGGCCGATATCGGCTACCGGACTACGGATTATGTAGTGGTTCACAAAACGGCATCTCGATCAGTGCAGGCGGATCCCACCCAAGCCGGATCCCTCG
>JAKAAL010000199.1 GCA_021802375.1 Bacillota bacterium
ACGGACACCAATAGCCAGATGAATTTTCTGATGTATAAGCCTTTGGTGTATATCAACAAAACCGATGGGGTGGACTACTCGCGATCCATTGCCAAGTCGATTACGGCGAACTCGACCGGTACGCGGTACGTCATAAAGATTAATTCCCGCTATCGGTGGTCTAATGGGCATCCCGTCACTGCCCAAGATGTGGTGTTTACGTGGAACGTCATGAAGGCCGCCAGCGGAAATGGCACCTTGCCGTGGACTTACGGCGGGGCCGGAGGCGGAGGCGTGCCCACCGATTGGACCAGCGTCACCGCACCAAATTCCAGCACGGTGGTGGTGACATTGGCATCGCCCGCCAACCAATCCTGGTTCATTCACAACGGACTCGCGCAAATTATCCCGGTGCCACAGTCGGTATGGGACGTCCACCCCAACAATATGACCCGTGAGCTCCAGTTTATTTCCAGCGTCTCCAATCAGCCAACCAATAAGGTCTACGACGTGGTGGATGGTCCCTATAAGTTTTCGGCGATGGCCCCCAACCAGTATTGGTCCTTTGTCCCTAATCCGTCCTATGGCGGACAAAAATCGCGTATCACCAAGCTTATCTTCCAATATGAGACCTCTCCGGCCTCCGAATATACCGCACTAAAGTCTGGTAACATCTCGGTGGGATATCTACCTGCCTCCTTATGGGCCAACAAAGCCCAACTCACCCATGACCAATTTTGGCCGGCCTATCTCTTTGGATTTAACATGGCACGCATCAATCAAAGTCCCCAGGCGATGGGCGGCCTCGGTCCGACCTTTAGTAAGTCCTATGTCCGTCAAGCCTTAGAAATGGGCATTAATCAGGCGGGGATAATCCAGACCATCTATCACGGCCAGGGCACCGTAGAAGACAGTCCGGTTCCTTCGCAACCGAAGACCGTCTTTAACGACCCAGCCCTGAATAAGCCTCTTTACCCGTTTAACCCCAAGGCTGGTAAGGCGCTTTTAATTCAACACGGCTGGCATATGACCAACGGAGTGATGACGCGCCACGGCGTCTCCCTGTCGTTCCCACTGGTGTATACCTCGGGGAGTCAGGCCATCAAGGACACCGTCGAATTAGTCAAGCAAAATTGGGCCCAAGAAGGCATCCAAGTCCAACTTCAGCCCGAGCCCTTCGATAACGTGATTGCGGTGATGCATGGCAATCCCACCAAGTGGGATGCCGCATTCTGGGGAGGCGGGTGGACCTACCAACCCGACTACTACCCAACCGGCGGTGAACTCTTTAAGACCGGCGCGGCAGCCAACGCCGGGCACTATAACAGCAACACCATGGACCAACTGATTACGGCGACCTATGCACCGGGCACCCCCCAAGCCAGCCAACGCGCCTTATTTGCCTACGAGGCCTACGCCCGGCAAAACGTACCGTATCTATGGTTTCCCATTATCCCGACCTTCAACGAGAGCGTGACCACCTTAAAGGGAGTCAAGTCTACCTTTAATCCCATCACTGCCCTCTTTTACCCGAACCATTGGCGTCCCACTGGTTCTTAGGATAACGCTCACGACAGCACACTTGAGACCGCGAGGGGTCCAACCACCCCACCGGATCAAGCGTGCGTTTTTTTGTGGTACCTCACTTAAAACGAGTGGGATGCCGTCGAATCATCTCCTTACGACGTCGTGGCCCCCGTAAGGAGACCACTAACCAGCCGCCGATTATAACGTACCACGAGAATAATGGGTGGGATGAGGGCCAGGATCCCGGCCGCAGCCTGTAACCCATAGTTAATGCTATCTTTGGTGACAAACTGCGTAATTAGTACCGTAAGTGACTCCGCATGTGAGGCAGGCGCAAAGGTAAGCGGGATTAGGAACTGACTCCATGTCATCAAAAATACCACAATGGTGGTTGAGGCCATACCCGGCCCGATCAAGGGCAGTAAAACGGCCCGCAATGTGGTCGCAATGGAAGCCCCATCAATGCGCGCCGCTTCTTCAATGGATGCCGGTAGCGACGCAATGTAACTTTTCATGAGCCAAGTAGCTAGCGGTAAGGTAGCCGAGATCTCAACCAATATCACGCCAACATAGGTGCCTACCAAGTGAAGCTGACTCATCATCTGAAATAAAGGAACAATCACGGCGTAGGCGGGTAACGAGATGGTGCCGACAATGAGTACGAAAAATAAGTTTTTGCCGCGAAAATTAAGCCGCGCAAACGCATACCCGGCCGTGGTGGCAACCAGGACGGTCACGATAGTCGTCGCCCCGGCCTCAATTACCGAATTCAGCCCTATTCTTAAGAAGTTACCCGATGCGGTCGTGCCTGCTAGCAACTCTGAGAAGAAGCGCCAGGTTATCGGGTAGGGAATAAGATAGGGATGCCCTCCATTCACTTGCAACGGAGTCGAGATCGACACCACCGCCGCCCAATAGACAGGTGCCAAAGACCACACCACGATGAGGATACCTAAGAACACTTGCCCCATACGCTGTCTCACGAGTAGGTCACCTCACGGTAGACCACGCGCAGGTACAAATAACCAACCAGCGTGATGGCCAGTGTAGCCAGCAGCGCCGCACTGATGCCCTGGCCAAAGTTTAGATTCTGAAAGGCATAAAGATAGGTTTGAATGATGGCGGATTTAGTACTCGGATCGTATCCGGTTAGCACGTAGACCTGGTCAAATATCCCGATACTCGAGACGGCAGTTTGTACCATGACAATGGCTAATGCAGGCCGCAATAGGGGAACCGTGATACGCCAGAACGCTGCTATAGAATGCGCCCCATCCACCCTCGCGGCTTCATAGAGAGTGGGTGGGATACTACGGATGCCAGCCAGCAGGATAATTGCCGAGAGTGGCACGATTTGCCACAAAAGGGCCACGGCAATGAGTACTAAGGCCAAACCCGGATGGTCAAACCAGACCACATCATGGCGAATCAGACCAACACTTTTTAAAACCCCGTTTAGAAGGCCGGACGTGGGATTGTAAATAAAGGACCAGAGTAGTCCGGTTACAACCCCCGGCACCGCCCACGGCAATAGGACGACAGTCAAGAAAAAAGCCCGCCAACGTACACGCAACTGATTAAGCCAGTGCGCGATGGTCAGCCCGAAGATGACCACCCCTAGCGAAGCTAACAGATAATACACCACCGTATTTCGCAGCGCCAATTGAAATGCCGGATCCGAAAGCACTTGCTGATAATTTCTAAATCCCACAAAGGTATGGAGCCCCTGATACAGCAAATCATCGACGTGAAAACTACTCCACACACTAAATCCGAGAGGATAAAACACCAGTCCCAGAATAAGTAGCACGGCCGGAGCCACAAGCAAATAGGGGACGACAGCCTGAGAAAACCTGTGGTGCCCCGACTGCAGCGAGACACCCGCCCTCATTTTGTCAGCCTGGAGAGGCTCCATCAGATCCGCTCCTTCCCTTAAAGACTGTCCTTACGGAGTTGCCGAAGCCATTTGTTGCGCCTCATTCGCTAAGTTCTTGAGACCGGTTTGTACCGAGACATGTCCTTCAACCACTGATTGAATCATGGTCGCGGCGTCGTTGCTAAACTGGGGATACCACACCGGAGTGCCTTGGGCGAATAGCGGATGCACCGTCGGCAAGATGTTGAGAATTTCCTTCCCTCCGATAATTTTGTGGCTTGCCGCCAACTGGTTCAACACGTTAAGTTGCGGTGGCGGGTTACCCATGTTCGGATCGTTATAGGATAGTAGCAGCTGGGGCTTTTGCATCCACCAGTTAATGAATTCGGCCGCCGCACCCTTGTGGGTGGAAAGTTTTGGGATGCCAAGACCTTCCGGGAGCCCGAAGGTACCGGTCCGATGACCATCATGGCCCGGTAATGGAATAATTTTCAGGGAATCGCTCGCCACTTGAGAAGTCTTGGGATTTTTAAAACTACTCATAAATAAAGGTCCAGAGGTCAACGCGATGGCGATTTGGCCCGAGGCAAAGAGGTTTTGGACTTGAATGTTATGCAAGGATACGGCCCCAGGCGGAACTAAATGATCCTGGTACAATGTCTTGATAAAGGTCAACGCCTGGTACCCAGCGGAAGACGGTGTAGTAAATTGGGGTACCCACTTGGCGTTGAAAAGCTCCCCACCGGCTGACTTAATTAAGGCATACCAGTTTGTCGAGGCGCTCTCCCCTACCGATAGCGGAAATCCCACGGGGTACTGCACAATACCCTTGGCTTTTAACGTCTTGGCGTCTTGAAGCACTTGACCCCAGCTAGTAGGAAGTCTAGTAATGCCGGCCTTTTTAAAGTCGGTCACATTCACCGTCGTCTCTTTAAAGCCAAAATTGTAGGGCATCGCCAATAATTGGCCAGAAATAGTAAACACGTTGCGATTAATGGCGTTGTGGATAAGTGGTTTGCCCACATAGTGGTTCAGTGGCGTGTACCAACCCGCCTGCTGAAATTGTCCCACCCAGGACCAGTCCACTTCCGTCACATCCGCCGGGGCGATATGTGCTGCTTCTGCCGTGACAATCTTATCGTGAATGTCCGCCCAGGCGAGGGTTTCGAGTTTCACTTTAATCCCGGTCTCTTTGGTAAATTTGGCGAGTTGGGACTGAGGCATTCCTGCATACGGCGGTACCAACACCGTAATGGTCGTCCCCGCATATTGCCGATTAATGGCACCTGCCTGGTAATGGGTCTGACCGGCGGCACTGGGTGCCGCACCACAAGCACTTAACGAGCCTGCGAGAACCACCGCGCCAATCCCCCGGGTCACCGATTTTGTTTTCAAAATACCACACACCTCCTAATGATGACCGCACCCTGTCCCGCACATTTGTTACACTGCCACCAGAGAATTTACCACAGAACCACGTATCTTACCTAACGGCCGTCAATAATTGCATAGGGGAATCTTTCCCGGTAGAGGGCCCGGAAAGATTCCCCCCGAAGACGGATGTTGGCCTGATCCACGGTGGCTGCCCGGGGTCGTTGGTGGCTTGGCGCCCCAACTCGCACCGCGACCACTAACGCACGTTCCACCATGCGAGGCGCTCCCATTCTACGAACCTGACCCGATCCGTCATTAGCCTAAATTAGCCCGCTCGTGCCACTCCACCGGGGCTAATGATCGGTATCATCACCTCGCGGTTCATCATTCAAGTTAACCGCGGCTTTTTTGTCCCAACTCAATCTAGCGCACCGATGTCCAACGGTTCCAAGAGCGGTTGCGTGTCTTCAACGGGAAGTGCCTCAACGGTCCTCAGTTTGCGCTCGATGGCCCGGGTCCGCGTGGCTGCCGTGTCAATCGTGTGACTCGCCTCTTGTAGCTTCTTCTGGGTTTTTTCTAGCACCTCTCCAAATTTGCCAAATTCGGTCTTGACCACCCCCAGGAGTCTCCACACCTCACTCGACCGTTTTTGAATGGCCAAAGTTCGAAATCCCATGTTTAGACTATTTAAGAGCGCGGTAATGGTGGTGGGTCCGGTGATAATGACATGATAGTCACGTTGGACGGTTTCCCACAGTCCGGGACGCCGCAGCACCTCGGCAAACAAGCCTTCAATCGGTAAAAACAACAGGGCAAAGTCCGTGGTACGAGGCGGGTTCAAATACTTTTCCCGGATGCTTTTTGCTTCCGTTTTAATTCGGGTTTCCAGCATCTTGCCTGCCTCCACCGCCTGACCCAAATCCCCTACATCTTGTGCTTCAACCAACCTTTGGTAATCTTCCAGGGGGAATTTCGCGTCAATCGGGAGGAACACGACGTCCTGTTTTCCCTCGTGGCCGGGCAAACGAATCGCAAAGTCGACGCGCTCCGCGCTGCCCACTTTGACCACCGCCTTTTCTTCGTATTGATCGCGCGTGAGTACCTGCTCGAGGATGTTATCGAGTTGGATTTCTCCCCAGGTGCCTCGAGATTTTACGTTGGTCAGGACTTTTTTTAAGTCTCCTACCCCGGAAGCCAAGCTCTGCATCTCCCCCAGCCCTTTTTGCACCAGCTCCAGCCGCTCACTCACCAACTTAAACGACTCCCCTAAGCGCTGCTCCAAAGTCTGGTGTAGTTTTTCGTCCACCGTCGCTCGCATTTTCTCGAGTTTCTCACTGTTATCCTTCTGTAATGCGGTCAATTGACCTTCGACCGTGGTGCGGATTTGCTCCAGTTTGCTGGCGTTCATTTGAGTCAACTCTACTAATTGTTTCATGAAGGAATCCAAGTGATCTTTTTGTTGCGAGGCCATGCCCTGCAAAAGATCGACATGATTTCGGTTCTGTTGTTGAATCATTTGGTGGGTATTTTCTGCAAATGCATCGAATCGCGACTTCTGATGTATCTCGATCTGATTCCAAGAGTTTTGTTGCAGTTCGCGCATCCCGTCGAATCGTTTTACCTGATCTTCTAGTTGAGTACGCAGTAACGTCGTGACCATCTCCGACAGCGTCTTGACCTGATGCTCGAGGTCTTCTCGTAGGCGCATGGCGGTTTGCGCCGTTTCTTGACGGCCGAGCGCCATCTCGTCGCGGAGAGCTTTGTCGGTCCGCTCTTGGCCTTTTTCTACGGTCGCGATCTGCCCAGCCAAGTAGTCTTTGAGGGTCCTCGAAACGTTCCCGGTGATTAATAGGATTAGAAACAGAACGTTTAATACCAGCAATATCCCTACCATGATTTCCATTACGGTCATACGGATCCCCTCCAGTTGGTCTACTGGGTTCCATATTACCCAAAATCGCGAGGCCAAGCGAGATAGAGGTCTATGCGAATCCCCGAGTCACGCGAACCGGCATGCTTTTGGGGCTCGCCCCAACGTGGTTCCAACTCGATAGACACAAACTCCTTAGACTAGGGTCCTGCCCGCTGGTGTCCAATCGAGGCAAGCCAATGACGTCCCTTTAGTGGGACAGGTCGGTGTTACTTTGGGCGACGGGGCGGGTGAGGAACGTGAGAATTAAGGATAAAACGCTGGTAAGGCCTAGCGTCACGAGTCCCGCGGTCTTGAATCTCGAGGGAATCCACAAAGCAAAGATCGGGCCGCCAAAGAGGGCCCCCCACTTTGAACACCAGGTAAATCCACGCTGTCACACTCCCGGCAATCGTGTCATGGGTGGAATCTTGTGCCAACCCAACGGTTAAGCCCAAAGAGATACCCCGCCCCGAACAGGAAGGTCAGCACAAAGAGGGGGGGAGATGCAG
>JAKAAL010000200.1 GCA_021802375.1 Bacillota bacterium
GAGCCTAGCCATGCCCTACTTGGCGGATATCATCATCGACCGGGTGGCCGAGGCCTTGGATCATCCCTTCACCTATTCGGTGCCGGATTTCTTGAAAGAGACCATGTAGAGGGCGTACACCACCAGACCATGCCATAGGGCAGCGCCGTTGGGGGGATAGCTTAATACAGCCGATATCCGCGAGAAGTAACTGGTGAAAAAGAGGTCCCGCACCCGCGTCAAAAACGGCAAGTCGCCCAGCATGGCCAAGACGATGAGGCTTCCCATCGTGACCATGATGGCGGATACCGCATGTCGGCTAAACGCGCTGACAATCAACGCAAACGTCGAGACGACCGCCAACCCCGCGACCGCGTATCCCATCATCATCATCAGAATGCGCCAGAAGTCCCCAGGGGCCGCATTGATCCCCGACGGCAGCGCGGAGCCATGCAGTCCGAAGAGAAGAAAGCCCGCCATCAGGCTCGAGCCCGACAACACCACCGTGGCCAGAATCCCGTATCCCAGCCCGACCAGCCACTTCGCCCAAAAAGCGCTCCAGGGATTGACTCCATGGGTCAGCAGCGTAGCCCAGGTTCCCAATTGGCGTTCGCCCGCAATGCTGTCAGCGCTGAAGAGAGTCACAAAGAATGGCAACATGATGCTGGTGGACATGATGAGGGCCAAAATGGGCACAAAAAAACCGTTCGCAAGGCCCCGTCCCACGTAATCCATCACCGCCGCCTGTCCGTGCATTTGGCTGTAGCCGTACGCGAACAGCGCCCCCAGCAGCACCAGCGAAAACAAAGAGCCCCAAAATCGCACCAAGCGAAACTGACGCCGGCATTCCCATTTAACGTACGTCCACATGGCTGTCCTCCAAGTAGGCTAGAAGTCGCGATTCCAAACTTGCTGTCCGCCGCATGACGGTTCGGACGGCCAATCCCTCGCGCATTAGAGCGGCGTTGACTTGCCCCAAGTCGAGGCTGCCATCCCAGACCGCGGCGATTCGCCCCTCTCCCGCCGGCCGAGCATCCAACCCTAGATTGCGAAGATAGCGAAGACCGCGCTCAACGGGCCAGAGCTCCCATAAAATCTCTTCTGGGATGCGACTGCCCAACGTATTCACAGGGCCCACGTAGCGTATCCGCCCATTGTCAAACACGGCAATCCTGTCGCACAGGCGCTCGATGTCAGAAATCACGTGGCTCGACATAATGAGGGTGCTGCCGTACTCCTGACGGACCCGGCCCAAAAGCTGGCGCATCTCCGCTAGGCGGGCTGGATCCAATCCATCCTCTGGCTCGTCCAAAATGATAAGGCCTGGTCGCTTCATGAGTGCGGCGGCAATGCCCAACCGCTGCCGCATCCCGTGGGAATAGCCGCCCACCCGCTGTTCCGCTGCCCCATCCAAATGCACATAATGAAGCGCCTCGTCGACACGACGAGCGGATCCGTGGGTGAGTTCCGCGAGCATCATCAAGTTCTCACGGCCGGTAAGATACGGATAGAATCGGGGCGTATCCACGAAGCCACCCACCTGCCGCATCGCCGACGCGGGATCAGGCCACAGCGGCTGGCCGTTGTAGTAGATCGCTCCGCGAGTCGGGCGCATCAGCCCCAAGAGCATCTTGAGCAGCGTGGACTTTCCCGCCCCGTTCGGCCCAACCAAGCCAAGCGCCGATCCCGCGTCAATGCTGAACGAGACGTTCTCCAGCGCCGCGGTTTTGCCATAAAACTTGGTGACGCCTTCTACATCGACAGCTATCGCCATTCCGATTGAGCCCACCTCGCTAACTCAGTTTGTGTTCGACTTCCCATCAACGTGATCTCCCGCCGATTCCGCCGAAACGTGACCACGCTGAATACACCGTCGGTCACCCCTCGAAACTGAGCGGAACCGCGAATAGGCCTCAGGAAACTTTGGGCTCGACGACCAGTCCAAACCTTGGCCGGTGTGCTCAACACCAGCACACGCCCCGGCCCAGTCCCATACACGGCGATGGCATTGTCTCCGGCTTTCCGCTGACTCGTGCGGATTAGTGGACCCAAATGGCGGGGAAACGGTGCCGGGGGGAGTGCATTCGAGCTTCCGGCCAACTGGTGCGTCACCTGATTCAAGGCTGGAGAGACATGCCAGGCGACCACGGTCCCCGCCGAGGGGGGACTTGCTGAGGATCCCGGTGAGCCTTCCGTAAAGACGGCCGCTTTGACTGAAAAGACGGTGCTGCCGCTCTGATCCCGCACACGCACCCCGAGCGGGACAAAGTACTGTCCCTGAAACCAGTACGTAACCGATCCCCACAACGTCCCCGGAACCCGAGGCGTGAGTGTCACCTGATATGCGGGAAGGTTGCCAATGTGGGTGACGGCGGTACTGGCGGACCAGTCCTTCTCCCACGTGCCAGGGGCTGGAATTTGCCACAGGGTCCACGGCGACTGCAACGCTGCCGGCAACGTGCTGATGGTGCGCTGGTTGTCTTGGCCTTGGTAGGTAACCAGTTGATTGTGATCCCGGGCCACCACCCCGACCACCGCGTCGGCCTGGTTAATCTCCTCAAAACGCCACGAATGGGGAGAGTTTTGGTAGAGATTGATAGTGGTTACGCTGCCATCCGGCACCGGCAAATTGATTAAGCGCGCCAGATTCACCTGTGGTGGCAAGAGGCTGTTCTGATAGGTCAAGGTTTCACCGAACGAATCCGTCCGCAAGGATGCCCAACTATGCCGAAAAATCGCATTGGCACCCATCGGCTTCAGATGCGCTTCCGCTTTGGCCAAGGGCGCCAAGTAGATGGCCAGCGCCGTGGCTCCGCCGACCAGGGTGGCGATTGCATACCATTTCTTGCGATCCATGTGGAACCCCCCTTTTCTGTCCCATAGTTTACCCGCGGTGCCAAATTATCACTCGGTCTCCTGAAATTTTCCTGCCCGGGCGGTGTGCTATACTGTGCTCATTCCACACACGAGGAGACCGGAATTGCTCACCATTTTCAACACCGTCAGCCATTGGCTGCATGCCGTCGGAGTCGGGGCGATTTTTCTGGTCTTGTTTGTCGAGTGCTTCGGAGTGCCCAGTCCTGACGAGATAATCCTGTTGTTTTCCGGATACCTGATCTCCGTACATCGATTCAGCTACCCGATTGTCATTGTTGCCGCGGTGGCGGGCAGCACCGCTGGAGCAACGGGCGCCTATTTTCTGGCGCGATTGGGCGGACGCAAATTGATGCTGAAATACTTCCGCTTCTTGTTCCGAACCCCAGAGCGGTTGGAGTATTGGGAACAATACTTTCAACGTCGGGGCGACATTGTGGTGCTCATCGGCCGCATCATCTCCGGCGTGCGTGCCGTCATCTCATATCCCGCCGGCCTGTTCAACATGCCGTACTGGCGTTTTCTCGCCTACACCGTCGCCGGATCCCTCATCTGGGCCCTCATCGCCGTCACGGTCGGATACATTCTTGGACCCCACGTCGTACGGGCGCTCAATGCCACCAAACACTATGAACTGCCAGTGATTCTCGGTCTGGTTGTCCTAGGGGTGTTGTGGTACCTTTGGGAGCGCAAAAAAAAGAAGCGACGGCCTCCGTCGCCGTCGCCCCATTGAATGGCGGTCCAATCTATTCGCTGTCCACCCAGGAACAATACCCGTGGAACACTTCCCGTGCAGGACCCGTCAGATAGACCGGGTGACTCTCGTCTCTGTCCCATTCGACCGTTAACACGCCTCCCGGCACCTCCACGGCAAGCGGCGATTCCACCAAGCGAAGACGGAGGGCCAGCGCCGCCGCGCCGGCCGCCCCGGTCCCGCACGCCAGAGTCTGCCCGGCTCCCCGCTCCCAGTGGCGCATCTTCACGCCGTGCCGACCCACCACCTCAGCGGAATGGACATTGATGCGCCGAGGAAACCACTCGTGGCGTTCCAGCAACGGTCCCCAGCGAGCCATCTGCTCCCGATCCCACAACGTCCCGAAGATAACAAGATGCGGATTGCCCATCGAGACCGAGTAGGCAGGAAACCGAAGGCCGCCCGCAGCAATGTCAGAACTGCCGCCCGGGAGGACCTCGAAGCGGGGAACCCCCATGTTGATGCGGAGCAGTTCAGCCCGCCCTTCGACCGACTCGACAACCTCTGGAAAGCGAAGTCCCGCACCTGTCCGTATGGTTTGGTGTGTTCCTGCCAATCCTCGGTCATAGAGCCATTTGGCCATCCCTCGGAGCCCGTTGCCGCACATCTCGGATTCGCTGCCGTCCGCGTTGAAGATCCGCATGACGGCATCGACGCCCTGGCCTTGCGCGATGGTGATGATGCCGTCGGCCCCGACCCCGAAGTGCCGGTCTGACAGCCGCCGCGCCAGTTCGTTCCAGTTGGGGGTCACCGGCCAGGGGTCTCGAACGTCGAAGTACAGATAATCGTTGCCGAGACCTTCAAGCTTCCAAAATTCCAGTTCCATAATTTCTCCTAGCGCGCCGGCATCCGTGCCGCACGCTTGAACGGCCGCAGCACGACATCGCGAACGGCAGCCAGCACTTGAATGAATCCCGATGCCGCCACAACAATCGCCCAGTCTCCCACCGCCAGAGGATCCGTCTTGAACAGCTGACTAAGCCACGGCACGTACACCACAGCTAGCAGCATCGCAATCGATGACAGCACCGCCAGGACGGCCCAAGGGTTGGAGAAGAGCCCCACTTCAAGAAAGCTGCGATCTTCGGCCCGTGCGTCAAACACATGAAACAACTGACTTAAGATTAGTGTGGCAAGCGCCATGCTGCGGGCCTCTCGGAGCCCCATGCCCAAAGGGCCCATGGACAGCGCGAACACTGCCAATGTGCTCACACCAATTAAGATACCGCGGAAAGCGATTTTGGTGCCCAGCCCACGGGCAAAGATGCTTTCTGATGGTGGCCGGGGCGGGCGGTCCATCACTCCCGGCGACGGCGGATCGATGCCCAGGGCCATCGCAGGCAATCCGTCGGTCACCAGATTGACAAACAGGATCTGAATGGGCAGCAACGGCAACGGCAACCCCATGAAGGCAGCTAGGAACATGACCAGTACCTCGCCGACGTTGCACGACAAGAGATAGCGGATGAATTTCCGAATGTTGTCGTAGATGGCGCGCCCTTCCTCAATCGCACGCACAATGGTGGCAAAGTTGTCATCGGTAAGAATCATGGCGGAGGCTTCCTTGGTGACGTCGGTGCCGGTCATCCCCATGGCCACTCCAATGTCTGCCTCCTTGACAGCCGGCGCATCGTTGACCCCGTCTCCCGTCATGGCGACGACGTGACCACGCGCCTTCCATGCCCGCACCACCCTGAGCTTATGCGGTGGCGATACACGCGCGTAGACGCGGATGCGATCGACTCGGTCAGTCAACTCCTCATCGCTCAGCAAATCCAGTTCGCGTCCCGTAATGATTTCGTCGCCGCGCCCCAGCATGCCCAACTCGCGTGCAATGGCGCGCGCCGTATTGGGATGGTCTCCGGTTATCATCACCGTCCGCACGCCCGCCCGGTGCGCCTCCCGTACGGCTTCCATCGCTTCTGAACGGGGGGGGGTCAATCATGCCGGTCAGTCCAAGGACAATCAACTCATCTTCCCATGCTTCAACCGGTTCTCCCGGCCGCGAAGGGCGGTATGCCACCAGCAGCACGCGCAACGCATCCTCGGCCATCGCGTCGTTGGCCAGCATCACCTCGCGCCGCTTGGCATCATCGAGTGGCGTGACCTGTCCGTTCACTTCAATGAAGCGGCACCGCGGCAGCAGCGCATCGGCCGCCCCTTTGACATACACGAATGATTGGTTTTTCGCGTTTCTGACCGGCACCGCCATGCGCTGCCGCTCTGACTCGAAGGGTATTTCCCCCACACGCGGAAACTCTTTGGCCAAGTCGGAAGGCTTTTCCCCCTGTTCCACGGCGGCCCAGAGCAGAGCGAGTTCGGTCGGGTCGCCTTGACCCTCGGCCTCGACCGAGTCCGCATCTTCGCGCGTCAATCGAGCGTTGTTGCAGAGAACCGCACCGCGGACGAGATGGGCCAACGCCTTCTGGGTATCCAAGTCTGGTCGCTCTCCGTTGACAAGAAATCCATGTCCTTCCAGACTGCGCTTAAGACGCCGCCCATTGGCCCAGATATCGGTGACCGTCATCTTGTTTCGGGTGAGCGTGCCGGTTTTGTCGGAGCAGATGACCGTGGTGCATCCGAGCGTCTCTACAGCGGGCAGGCGTCGGACAATGGCGTGTGCCTTAATCATGCGTTGGACGCCTAATGCCAGGGCAATGGTGACAATAGCGGGAAGACCCTCAGGAATGGCTGCAACGGCTAGGCTCACGCCCGTGAGAAACATTTGGTAGAGAGGTTCCCCGCGGATAAGCCCCGTCATGACCACAACACCGACAATCAACAGCGAGAGAATGACGAGAACCTTTCCCAACTGCTCCAAACGCCGTTGCAAGGGCGTCTGATCCTCTACGGCCTCCCGGATCAAGTGGGCAATGGTCCCCATCTCCGTGGTCATGCCCGTAGCCACGACGAGAGCCCGTGCC
The DNA here is from genome assembly GCA_021802375.1 of Bacillota bacterium. Next base: position 6,532 of record JAKAAL010000200.1, read on the forward strand.
CTTCCCCGTGAAACCGTCGTGCCCATGAACACCATGTTGGTCCGATCAGCCAACGGAGCCTCCGGATCCGGGATGTCCGCGACATGCTTTTTTACAGTGGTCGACTCACCGGTCAATGCCGCTTCCTCTGTCTCAAGCCCGGTTTGAAAGATGATGCGGCAATCGGCTGGAACCCGGTCTCCTGCCTCCAATTCCACAACATCCCCCGGCACTAAGTCACGCGCGGGAATCTCCGCCAGTGTGCCCGCTCGCATCACCTTCGCCTCTGGGGCGGTCAGAGCCCTAAGTGTCTCCACCGACTTTTCCGCCCGGTATTCCTGCATGAAACCCAGAATGGCATTCATGATGACAATCGCCACAATGGTAATGCCATCACCAGTTTCCCCCAGCAAGAAGGAGATGACAGTCGCTGCCAACAGCACCATCACCATGAAATCCTTGAACTGCTCAATAAAAATCTCCATGGGAGATGTCTTGCGCGCTTCCTTGAGGGCGTTTGGCCCTGCTTCTTGCAGCCGTCTCTCAGCTTCGGCAGGGGAAAGCCCCCGTTCGCCATCCGATCGAAGCTGCATAACGGCTTCATCGGCTTTTAGGGTGTGCCAT
>JAKAAL010000201.1 GCA_021802375.1 Bacillota bacterium
TTCTCTTTGCAGCCAAGACTCCAAGGGATCCACCGGTTGGACATCAAAATGACCATAAATAAGGACCGTCGGCTTATTTGGATCTTCGCCATAAGCCGCACTGACCACTGGGTGCCCGCCCGTCTCCAACATTTTGACCGAGGAAAATCCCGCCTGCACCGCGCGCTCAGCCAGCCACTGCCCCGCCTCGCGCACCTGGCGGTGGTACTCCGTCAGCGCCGAGATGCTCGGAATCTTCAAGAATTCGATGAGATCCAAAAGATGGGACTCTCGGTGTTCTTCTAGATAGGTCCAAACCGCCTCAGGCATCTGCAACCAGAAACCCTCCCAGCTGTGATCGATGGTTCTATCATAGCGAAAGCAGTCAAGTTTCGCTAGCGTCTATCCTTAAGCCGTCAATCGACCGCTAAATGCCTAAAGCGATGAATCGATGAATCGCTAAAGTTAAAAGAAACTGAAAATGCTCCAGAGGCCCAGGGCTAAAAACCCTAAGATAATGGCAGCAAAGAGAAAGGTCCGTCGCAAATGCATGCGCATCGATCCCATGGCTCGACTACGAACCGCGATCCAAGCTAAAAAGAATAGCGTGACGGGCATGAACAAGCCACTGGCAGCCTGCGCCCAGACCGCAATCTGCGCCGGTGAGAGCCCGGGCAGCAAAACCAGTGCAGCTGCCACCAAGAGGCTGGCGGCGTGCACCCAGCCGGCGATGCCCTCGGTCGGCGTGTGCGGGCGCTGGCTAGCCAGCGTGGGTGCCAGCAATTCCCGGATCATCCATGATGAAGACAGACCAATCGTCACGGCAGCCAAAAATCCCGCGTCGAAAAGTCCGACGGCAAATAAAGTCCGACCCAAAGGGCCGGCGATGCGGGTGAGATTGGCGATAGGGATAGTCAAAGACGTTTTGCGGCCGGCCGCCAGGGCACCGATAAAGAGCGCCACCACCGCCATCACAATCTGCACGACTATACCCAGGCGGACGTCGGTTCGTCCGCGCCGGAGGTTTTGCGGCGTGCCCGCCCAAGTCGCGTTTTGTTGCCAGTAAATCATCCAAGGGGCGACGGCATTTCCGGCCAGCGCCAGCAGTAAGAAGGGCGTCGATCCTCCGAGACTCCAGGATCCAAAGGCGGCCTGCACCCGACTAAGATTGACGTGAAGCATCAGCCCCAGCGGGATAAACGCAAATGTAAAGCCGGCAAAGGCTAGCATCAGCCGTTCGATGCGCTGATAGCTTTTTAGCCGGGTGACTAAGATCACTAAACTGAAGGAGATGATCACCCCAAGCCCCCAGGGAATCCCAAACCATGACAGGGCGAGGGCCATGCCTACGAATTCGCTGACCAAGGTGAGCAGGTTTAAGCCATGCAAACATAGGCCGTTGATTCGCGCCGGCCAAATCCCGAATTGCTCGGTAATCAAGGCGGCAAAAGGTTTTTTGGTGGCAACCGCCACGCGGAGCGCCAACTCTTGAATGAAATAGGTCACCGGTGCCATGACCAAGAGGGCCGGGATAAACCAGAGCAAGTGATGAGTGGCTCCGGTGACCACATAGGAGAGGATGCCGCCGGCATCGTTATCCGCGGCGAGTCCTAAAACGCCCGGGCCCATGAGAGCGAGCAACAATATTAACCGGGGAGGGGATGGATTGGGCGGACGATTGGGAGTTCGCATGGTCTGCAACGCACCGGCTCCTTTCGTTACGCCGTTATCGTATGTCAGAATCGAGCCGGCGTGCGAATGGTTTGAAACCGTCAACCGCAATCTGTCGAAGAAAACGTTTGCCCCAAAGCAGGAGATCGGCTCGCGTTTTAAGAATTTTGTCAGAGAAAGAAAGTGAGGCCGTCATGCAAGAACAAGAAAAAGTCTTTAAGGATCCGGTCCATGGATATATCTACGTTCATGATCCGATGATTTGGGACGTAATCAATGCCCGAGAGGTCCAACGTTTACGACGAATCAGACAACTCGGCACCGCATATCATACCTATCCCGGGGGCGAACACAGCCGTTTCTCTCATTCCCTTGGGGTCTATGAGGTGATGCGTCAAATTTTATCGCATTTTGATCGCAATGGCTACGGACTGCCCCCAGCGGATCAACGGCTAGCCTTAGTCAGTGGATTGTTGCACGATGTGGGCCACGCGCCGTTTTCGCATGCTTTGGAGTCCGTGTTGGACACTCATCACGAGGATTGGTCGGAGGCCATTATTCGCCACCCCTCGACTGAGGTGCATCAGGCGCTGTCCCGGGTTTCGTCTAATTTTCCAGCCGAAGTGGCGGACGTTATTGGCAAGACCCACCCCAATCGTTTAGTGGTTTCCCTGGTCTCTGGCCAACTGGATGCGGATCGACTGGACTATTTGATGCGCGACTCGCTGTTTACCGGAGTGGATTACGGAAAATTTGACCTGCCTCGCATTGTGCGTATCATGGTGCCCCAACAGGATCGGTTGGTGGTCAAAAAAAGCGGGCGCTATACCGTAGAGGCGTATCTCTTGGCTCGCTATTTCATGTACTGGCAGGTCTACTTTCATCCGGTATGCCGGGCGGCCGAGATCCTATTAAAAATGATTTTGCGTCGGGCGCAGCATCTGGTCGGCGAAGGGGGGCACAGGCTTTCGCTTTTTCCCGAATTTGACCGCTTGCTCGCCGGAGAGTGGTCGCTGGCCGATTATTTGGCCGTCGACGATTCGATCTTGCTGGCATCGTTTACGGCCTGGCAGCGCCACGGCGATCTGATCTTGTCTGATCTCAGCCAGAGGTTTTTAGATCGAAGACTACCCAAATATCGAGAACTGGGCAGTGCCCGGCCTACGGAGGAGACCTTAAAGGTGCTCAACCAGTTGGTGGCGGCGGCCGGATTTGATCCGGAATATTACTGTACCATCGACGAAATCGGTGCAGTTTATTATGATTATTATTTGGGGGATCGAGATGAAGTGCACGGTGACGGTCTCTTCTTGGCCGATGAAGAATCCGGGCAGCTGACCGAAGTGTCTCAGATCTCCCGGGCTATTCGGGCCATGGCTCAAGAGACCAAAAGGCGGGTACGTCGAGTCTATATTCCGGAAGAGGTCTTGGCGAATCCTCGGTTACGTGATACGTTGCATCAAATAACGGACCCCGTGAAAGAATGGGGAGAACTTGACATCGCGGCGGATGACCGCGGCGATGGAAAGGAGATTTGACTTGTTAGACATCCAGATGCTGATTCCAAGCGACACCCCACCGACCGGAGGAAATCAAATCTCTGCGGAGCGGGTGCGCCATGGACTGTCGCTCATTGGTATCGAATCCAACGTGGCCCATTACGACCCCGACCAGCTTCCTCCGGCTAGGGTGTATCATGCTTGGAACGCCGTGCGAGTCGGCATGGAATTAGTCGCCCGGGGTGTTCCCCCTTCCTGCCTGGTGGTGACTTGGACGGGAACGGACTTATGGCAAGACTGGGAGGTTGATGCCCCTCGAATTCGCGAAGGCTTGAGTCGGGTAGAATCCCAGGTGGTATTTACCGAAGATGCCCGCCAACACCTGTTGGATAAAGCGCCGGAGTGGGAAGATCGGATTCAACTGATTCCGCCCTCGGTAGATACGGATGCGTTTAGCCCGGATGATCCCGAGACCTTGGTCGGCCATCCGTTGGTGCTGGTCGCGGGGGGAATCCGTCCGGTGAAGCGCTCGGCTTGGGCCATCGATTTAGTGGAAGGGTTGCGTCGACGCACGAACATGGAGATTAATCTGGCCATTGCCGGTCCGGTGCGGGAATCCAGCGAGGGTGAACGGGTCAGTCAAAAGGCCAAGGGTCGGCCGTGGGTCCATCTCTTGGGGGAGGTGCCCAAACGGGAAATGAAGACGTGGTATTGTGCTTCGGATATCGTCCTCAATTGTTCCGAAGTCGAAGGGGTGTCCAACGCCTTAATGGAAGCGATGGCGTGTGGGGCGTTGGTAGTCGCCACCGACATTCCGGGGAACCGCTATCTGATTCAAGAAGAGGTGACCGGGCTCGTTTTTGACAGTGAGGAACAGTTCATTTCCCGGGTGGCTCCCTATCTCCAGGGGACAAAAGATGCTGAACCGATGCGGATCAACGCTCGCCAACGAATTTTGGATCGGCATAGTTTAGACAAAGAAGCGGAAGCTTACCGCTTGTTGTATGATCGTTGTCTCGGCTGTGTGAGTCGGAGGTAGAGGATGCGCTACGGACTGATTCGGCTGGACATCGAAGACTTTTTGACCCCAGAGTCAGATGACGGCCTGCAAGCGATGCTCGATCAACTCGACCGCCATCGCTTGCCCGCCTCGTATGGTGTGGTCGGTGAAAAGGCGACGGCTTTAGCCCATCGCGGACGGCACGAACTGCTCGATCGTCTGCGGCAAAAGCCCGCCCTCGGATTTCACTCGACGAGCCATAGCCGCCACCCGACCCTGGCCGAGGAATTAGAGCCGCTCCCCTATCCGGCCGGGGTCGATCGCTTTGTCGAGCGCGAAAGCGTCGGGGTAGGTGCGGTCGCCGACCTGATGAAAGCTCCGATCTATTTTACCCAACCGGGGGGAAATTGGGTGCCGCAAGCGACTCAAGGCTTGCCTCGGATGGGGATGGAGCTTTATTTCAGCGAGTCGTGGAACAGTTATTTGGTGGAATTGACGGAACCCGTGTGGCTGGACCAGGTTCTCCATTTTTCGCTCCCGGTTCCCACTCCGGCTCCTTTCTTACTGGGATTGCCCAATAATTTGGATGAGGCCATTTCGCGCCTTCGCAATATCGGCGAAACGGTCCCCGAGGGGGGCACCTTTACCATCATGACCCATCCGACGGAACTCGTGGCGACAAAGTTTTGGGACGCGGTCAATTTTGCTCAGGGGAAGACCGTGCAGAGGCTGAGGCCGGCACCGTTGCGATCTCGAGGGGACCGCGAACGGGCCATCTACGCCCTGGACCAGTATTTTTTGACCGCAGCCGAACTGCCGGGGATTGAGTGGCTGGATGTGGTGACCCTGGCCAATAGGGTCGAACCGCGAAGGCCTTTTGCCGTGCGCCGAGACCAACTCGATGGAGCCCTTCGCCGATTTGGCTTAGGGCCGACCCGGCTTTCCGATGGGACCTTGTCTGCCAGCCAATGGGTCTATCTTTTAGCTTATTTTATCGCCCATCCTAAGACCCATGAAGTGGTGGTCCCGCTGGTAGATGCGCCTAAGGATTGGACTGAAGCAGACTTCGGACCGGGGCCGCTCAACCGCCCTGGTGCTTTAACCGCGGCTGCTGAAGAGGTCTTGGCCCGGGTGGATGCTGATCGTGAGTTGCCCGCCCGGGTGGCGGGGATGGCGATTGAACATTTTGCAATCCTGGCAGCGCATCGGCTGCTGGCCCTCGACGAGGTGACCCCTCTAACGTTTTTAAGCTATGTCAAGCCGCCTGAAGAGCTGCATTGGGATTGGCCTATTTTTGCCCCCGACTTTCGTCCCTACCGCCTATGGCAAGAGACCCGCCGCCTGGCTTGGACTATCGCTCCGGTCCAATGGAAGGCGTGATTCAAGCTTGCAAACCGGATTCACTGAAGAGGAGGATGGCGATGTACGCGGTAAGAATTTATGAACCCGGGGGACCGGAGGCTCTTAGCTATGAGGAGGTGGACACCCCGGAACCGGGAGCTGGAATGGTTCGGATCAAGGTGCGTGCGGCCGGGGTGAATCATCGGGAAATCTGGCAGCGCCAAGGGCTCTTTGGGGCGTTCGCCCAGCCTCAGATTCTGGGATCGGATGCGGCCGGGGAAGTGGACCGATTGGGAGTGGGAGTCGGGGGCTTGGAAGAGGGGCAACGCGTGGTCATTAACCCCGGGCTTTCCTGCGGCCTATGTTCCGCGTGCTTGGCCGGGGACCAACCCGCCTGCGCTCGCTTTGGCTTAGTCAGCGGAGCGTACGCGGAATATATGGTGGTGCCAGAGCGTAATGTGGTGGCGATGCCCAGCGGACTGACCTTTGTGGAAGCGGCTTCGCTGGGCATTCCGTTTGTTACCGCTGAAGCGGCATTTGCCGCGGCCGACGTGCGGCCCGGTCAGGTGGTGGTACTCTGGGGGGCCAGTGGCGGGCTGGGTATGGCCGCTCTGCAGCTGGCCAAAGTGCGAGGGGCTCGAGTGGTTTCGGTGACACGAAGCGCCCCGAAGCAGGAAGTGTTGAAAAAGTTCCGTAGCGACGAGGTCCTGGTCTGGGATGGATCGAGCGCGCTTGCGCCCGACGTTCAGCGCTTGACCGCGGGCCGTGGGGCCGACGTGGTCATGGACTCGTTGGGGGAGACGACCTTTAACGACTCTTTGGCCATGTGTCGCCGAGGTGGCGTGGTCATTTCGGTCGGAGCCACAACCGGTGGCAAGGTGGCTCTGGAACTCGGAGAGATCTTTAGGCGGCGTTTGACCGTAATCGGCGCATTTTTAGGCAGTTCATCGATTCTACCCCGTATTTTGCCCTTGTTTGCTCGAGGTCAATTAATGCCGGTGATTGATCATGTCTATCCCTTGGAACAAGCTGATCAGGCCCATGAGCAGTTGGAACGGGGCGACGTCGTGGGCAAGGTGGTGCTGGAGGTCTAGGCATATCCCCGAACCGTCCGGTTCATACTGAACCCGATGAAAGGCCTGAGGTACGATCTGGCCGAAACCAACGGGGGCATGGCAGTGGCAGGAAAAATGAGTAGGGCGCTCTATTTGGCCGCGGTTTTGGCGCTGGCGGGTTGCGATCCCGGGAGTCTTCTGTCGCCTATGCATAATGCGCTGCCGCCAGAACAGGGGTTCATGAAGGGTATGACCGAAGCGGGATACCAGCGGAATGTGTTCCTCGATCCTCAGGTGTATGCCTCGTTGGGCCAGTTGCGCAAGGACGGCGTCAATTGGATGTCGCTTCAGGTAGCGTGGTATCAAAAGAACGACGAGTCCGACCGGATTTTTGCCGACGACAAAGAAACACCGACTGACGCCAGCGTCCGTCGCATGATTGCCTATTTAGGCGGGCTAGGGATGCGTGTGTTTTTAGATATTTTCATTAATGCCAACCACCAGAACGCCTGGCAGGCAACATTCCAACCCAAAGACCCCAAGGCCTGGTTTCGCTCCTATGATCACTACCTCATCCACTATGAG
>JAKAAL010000202.1 GCA_021802375.1 Bacillota bacterium
GGCCGGGTGCTCACGTTTTACGATAGCCCCGGACATGCCAAGCACCATTTTTGTGTCTGGGATAACGTGACGCGTGGCATCTTTTCGGGTGACACGATTGGGATTCACTATCTTAAGGCGGGGACCGGCTGGGACTTTGATTACGGATTTCCCACCACCTCGCCGTCCGACTTTGATCCCGACGTCATGCTCGAGACCTTAGACCGTTTGGAAGCCTTGGAACCGGAAGTGGTGTATCATACTCATTTTGGGCCGACGCGTCCTGCTGCCGAGGCGTTTCGATTTTCACGCAAAGGCATTCACGCGATTCAGGCGATGTTAGCCCGGCTTTCCGACGATGCGACCCCGGAGACCGCCGCCATCATGTTAAAGGCGTATCTGGCCCACGATATGGCCGAGGGAGGGCACCGCGTGCCTTCGTTCGAACCCCTGGCGCTCGATATCGACCTCGATTCTCAAGGCATGATTGTATACATGCAAAAAAAGAAAGCCGGAAAGCTATAAGAAGTATGCCCACCCAGGGGCAGTCTTAGATAAATCAAGGAGGCTACATCATGCGCACAGTTTGTATTCCCATTGATGACGCGGGCGCGGTCGAACCGCGTTGGGGTAAGGCACCCAAAGTCGCGATTGCTAAAGTAGACGGGGGTAAAATAGTGTCCTGGGAGGAAATTCCGGTAGGATGGGATGTGCTCCACGGGCAGAGTGGAGAAGGGCAGCATCATGCCCGAGTCGCCAAGTTTTTGATGGACCATGAGGTCACCGATGTGGCGGCCCAGCACATGGGTCATGGCATGGAGCATATGCTGCACAGCATGCATGTAGACCTTCATCTCGGGGTCAATGGGATGGCTAAGACGGTGGTGGCTGAACTGTAAATTTGAGATCTCAGGACGCTTTTTGCGCCGGAGGAGCAAGCGATGGGAGTATTGTTGGCGTTATCTTCTGGCATGGTGGTCGCCTTTAACCCGTGTGGAGTCGGCCTGTTGCCGAGTTACTTGGCCTTGCTGTTATCCCGCCCGGGGCGAGAAACGACCTGGCTCAAGGGATTAAGTGCGGGTCTCGCGATGACGGCCGGATTTGTGGTGTTGTTTGGGCTGGCTGGACTCATCGTGGCGAGCTTGGGTCGGCTTTTGTTTATCCTGGCCCCGATTACCTCGGTGATGATGGCGCTCTTGTTGCTAGGGATGGCAGTGGCCTTATGGCGGGGCAAAGGGTTCGAGATGGGCTTTTGGGGGCTCGCTTCTCGCGTTCAACGGTGGAGCGGAAAAGGGGTGCGATGGCCCTTTTTTCTTTATGGGTTAAGTTACGGACTGGTATCTTTAACCTGCAGTCTTCCCGTGTTTTTGGCCGTCGACGCCGTGGGCTTTCATCAGGGGATACTGGTGGGACTGGTTCGCTATGTGGTGTTCGCGTTCGGCATGGGTATTATCGTGACGGGCCTCTCGCTGGTCACCGTCGAGGCGCGAGCTCTGGCCGAGCGCCTGATTGAGGCCGTGATGCCAAGCATCCACAAATTAAGTGCCGTGGTGATGGCAGGCGCGAGTTTTTATCTCTTATGGTACTGGATTGGCGGACCGGGACTGCATGTAGGTCTCATTTAAGCAGAGGTGGACAAGATGCCTAAATTTCGTAATCTCATGATACTCGGAAGCCTCATGGTGTTGTTAGTGGGGGTGGTGCTCGGGACCTATCGCGTGGTGAGTCGATGGCATCCCCAGGCGAGCAATCTGCCGACGTCGATAAGCCAACTCTCGTCGGTGGCCGCTAATGTGGATCCGGGCGTGACCTTAAAGCGCGCCGCGCCAAACTTTACCTTGACCAATCAGTTTAACCAGACGGTGAGTCTCAAGCAGTTTCGAGGCAAAGTGGTGGTGCTCACTTTCATCGATAGCAAGTGCACCACCGTGTGTCCCTTGACGGCGGTGGTGTTAAAGAACCTGCAGCACGATCTGGGGCCTTACCAAAAGAACCTCCAGTTGGTGGCAGTCAATGCCAACCCGGTGGCTACCAGTGTTCAGGACGTCTATGCCTGGTCCAAGAGTCACGCCATGTTGCACCATTGGCAATATGTTACGGGCTCCGCCGCGGCTCTCAAAAAGGTTTGGGCCTCGTACTACGTCGCCACCCAGGTCCTTAAAGGCGATTTAGTGCAGCATATTCCGGCCGTGGTGGTGATTAGCCCCACCGGACAAGAACGTTGGCTTTATATCAATGCGGCAGTTGGCAACCAGCCCGTACTCTCGGCCGAAGTGCATAATTTGTTGGTGCATGTGACGCCGCTCTTACCAGGCCATCCGCCCCTGACACGCTTTCCTGCGGCCCGGGAGTTAACGTATTTGGCCGGGAATCTAGGACCTACCCAACACCGCCATCCATTTAGCGCACAAACCATTTTCCCAGGAGGGCACTTGGCCTCCTTAAAGGTAGGACAAGGTGGGAAACCGGTATTGTTAGACTTCTTTGCTTCGTGGTGCCCCGACTGCCAAGAAGAAATACCCGTATTGAAGTCGTATCAAGGCTATGCTAAGGCGCATCACTTGCCAACCGTTGTGGGGGTAGATCTAAGACTCTCGGAAACCTCCACCGCTCATGTGATCCATTATGTGACCAGGTCTCATATTCCCTATCCGGTGGCGCTGGATGCCACGGGGAATATTTCCGATTCCTATGGTGTGGTCGGACTCCCCACCGAAGTGTTGGTGTCTTCGACGGGACGGATTCTTTGGTATCACCAAGGGCTGATTGCCGAGCCCGCGCTAATCCAAGCTCTTCGGAGTAAGCTTCCATCCAACTAAGAGGTTCAAGACAGGAGTAGAAAGCGAGGAGTGAGCTCTATGCGGCATCTCATTATTGGGGCATCGGGACAGGTGGGGGGATATCTCTGGCGGGCGCTCGAAGCGAACCCCGATCACGAGGCAATCGGTACCTATTTTGCAACCCCGGTTTTGGGTCAAATCCCACTCGACTTCACGAACCGCAAAGCAGTCCATACAATCTTAAGTCAACACCATCCCGATGTGGTGTGGCTACCGGCTGCGCTACCGGATGTGGATCGGTGTGAGCGTGAACCTGAATTGAGTCACCGACTCAACGTGGAGGCACCCTCAGGGGTGGCCGATGTCGCTCAGGAGTTCGGCATGAAGGTGGTATTTTTCTCTACCGATTACGTCTTTGACGGGACCCACGGGCCCTACCGAGAAACGGATGCGACGCATCCGCTACAGACCTATGGGCAGCATAAGGTGCGGACCGAAGAATATCTTCTCACCCACATTCCTCACGCCTTAATCATCCGCCCGGCCTGGATCTACAGTGATGAGCCCAATCCGCGCAACTTTGTGTACCGGATCCTCCAACAGCTAGAGTCGGGAAAACCAGTTAAGGCAGCCACGGATCAGATCAACACACCGACCAATAGCCAAGATCTGGTCACCCGCTCTTTGAAAGCGGTAGAGTCCAACATTGAAGGGATCTTGCACATCGTGGGTCCGGATCGGCTCAGTCGTTATGACTTAACCGTAAAAATTGCTCAGGAGCACGGCTATCCTAGTTCCCTGATTGAGCCGATTACGACGGAATCCCTGCACCTCGCGGCAAAACGGCCGCTCAATGGGGGGCTCATTTCAATTCGCGGCTAATGGAAGCCCTTAATAAGCCATGCGGTGGAGAATCCAGCGGGTAACATGAGAAGGGCGATGCCGTTAAAGAAGAACATAAGCCAGGCCCACAAAAGGATGAGGATCCCCACCGTGATCCAGCCTCTTTGGCGGGCGGGTACTCTCCCCATAAATAAAGGACTGCAACACCCGATTACGGCGACCAACACAATGAGACTACTCGGCCAGAGAGGTATGGCACTGCGAACAAACATGAGCCATATGGTCATCCCTAGCGATGCCGCAAGGGATATGACTGTGGCGCCACGGAGTATTGGGAATTGAGAGGAAGTCTTCATGGGTGGAGCCTCCAATGCGTAAATGTACCGAAAGGCTAGGGGGAACTAAAATTAGTATACTCACAAGGGGAACGCATGAGGAGATCTTTGTCGCACCCAACGCATTGTATCAAAGAATTCCTGGGTGTAATGGCCGTGGCTGCCATTTCACATCTAATCTAGCGCCGGACGCGCGGATTGGGATGGTGTCGTCGTAATTCCTGTAAACGCATGGGCTCCTCAGGCGTCAACTGAAGTCTGAGCATCGCCTATTCTTCCTGACATGATGGATATGGAGTCCAGCGTAAATGGATCCAATTCGCCAGAACTAAGCGGCGGCTCGTTGTCGAGTTACTCGGGCTAATTCCTCTCACAACCAGGGTTGGAACCTTTCTTCCGAGATCAGAAATCCGGTCATTAACGCCGTGGGCAGTATATTATTGTCCAACGGGTTGGCGGTGGAGGAGTAGATGCATGGAAGGAAGTGCGGTTTACAGTGAAATACGCGTTGTAATAGAGCTTCACTAGCATAGTGTGTGATAAAGTCGAATAGACCCAATAACGCGATTGATAGCAGGCTAGTAAAGGTTGGGAGTAGCACTTGATCATAAACCAAACATGGTGGGATAACGATGAAATTACTTATTCAAGGGAACTTTAATGTCACTGGTAGTTACGGTCGCGTCAATAATGCTATAGCCCAGTACTTTCAAAAAATTCGTCCCGAATGGGAGGTAGTGTGTGACAGTTGGGACGGGCCTTTGGCAGAGACCATGAACCCATGGGGCATGAAAGGTGAGAAACCAGATGTGGTCATCCGCCAAATTTGGCCCCCCCAATTTCGACATTGGCCAGATGGTGCAACTAGAATTGTTATTCAGCCATGGGAATATGGTGCGGTTCCTCTTGAATGGATCCAAAGTATGGAGGATGTTGACTGGATCTGGGTACCGTCATCTTCCGTCAAAGAAGGATGGATTCAAAGTGGCGCATCTCCTCATAAGATTCGCATCATTCCAAATGGCATCGATAGTGTATTGCCGCACCTTCCTGACAAAAAATCCGCACCCTTTACGTTTTTGTTTATTGGGGGACCAATTTACCGCAAGGGGATTGATCTCGTATTTGAAGCGCTTTCGCGAGCATTCCCAAACCCTGATCCTGACATCCAATTAGTCATTAAGGCCACCGGTGAGGAAAGTTTTTACCAAGGCCAAAGTTTGCTAGGTGAGTTGCTGGAACGATATGAACCATGGTGCAACAATATCGTTATCGTATCGGAATTTCTATCAGACGATGAGATAACCAAGATGATTGACTCGGCTCATGTCTTGATTCATCCCTATCGAGGTGAAGGATTTGGTTTGCCGATTCTTGAGGCAATGGCTAGAGGAACACTGGTATTGACGACAGAAGGTGGAGGAGCCTCCGATTTTGCTAATCGCGAGACGGTCATCGTGGTACCCAGCGAACAGAGATTCTGTGGGTATACAGTTGTTACTATGAAATTGGCTAGTATGGGATACTTGCGAGAACCGGATGTTCAAGCCTTAGCAGAAAGCATGCGAGAGGCCAATGAGCATTATGAAACATTTTTGCCAAAAAGAGCAAACGCGCTACAAATGGCTCGCAATTATTTGTGGGATCGGTGTGTCCAACTCATGGTGGAACAAATAGAAATACCTGGGCGCGCAGGTTTAAGTGATTCGTTTGATGAAATTGCTAAGGAATTGGACGAGTGGGCGAACACAGCGACGGCGTCAAACAGTCTAAGTCTGGTCTCACAATTACTGTCCATAGGTGACTATCCTTCGGCGTACTTAGCGTTTATGGGAAGCCCTCTTTTTAACGACAAGCGATTTGAAGAAGTCCCTAAAAAATTAGAGAACGCTAGTACAGGAATGATGGATTTTTGGATAAAAGGCTATTTTCGACAGCATCTTCGGCAGGTGGTCATTCAAGAGAATAAGAAGCCCCTTAATCAAAGCAGTCAGCCCACGTCCCTTATTGGGGATCTCTCGGTGATCACCATGAACCCATTGCGATGGACAGAAGTCGATAGTTGGCATGGACATATCCCTTTTGCAGCTCTCTTGGTTCATTTAGCCGAACCCAAAGTGTTCGTAGAACTCGGAACACACAAAGGTGACTCGTATTTTGGATTCTGCCAAGCAGTCCACGAACTTGGACTGGAGACGCAATGTTATGCCGTAGACACTTGGGCCGGTGACCAGCATGCCGGATACTATGACGAATCGGTATTTTTCGAGGTATCCAACTACAATGCGATATTGTATTCTGAAATGTCGACCCTTGTCAGATCGACTTTCGCTCAAGCGTTAACTCAATTTGATGATGGAACCATCGACATTTTACATATTGATGGAGAGCACACCTATTATGCAGCACAAAGAGACTTTGTATCGTGGCTTCCTAAAATGAGCCGACAGGGGATTATTATCTTCCACGATATCGATGAGGTCGATAATGGCTTTGGGGTGTGGCGCTTATGGGAGCAACTTAAAGCGCGATACCCATACGTTGAGTTCAGGCATTCGCATGGTCTTGGGGTGTTGTTCGTTGGGTCAGAGTTTTCGAACAGACTAGATCACTTAATGCGGCTATCCAATGAGGATTTGCACGGGTTGCAGGCTTTGATTCGCCACACTGGCGAAAGCATTGTTAAGCTGGATCCTGCTGTTTCTATAATCATAGCGCAGTACGGGCATTCGGCCATGACGATCGATTGCATATACTCACTCCTCTCCCATGTCAATTCCTCTCAAATCGACATCGTTGTGGTTGATGATTGTTCGCCAGATAATTCATTCGAAATCGTCGACGAACGGTTTAGGAATTACCCTAATATAACGGTTGTTCGCAATCCGCATAATGGGGGATTTTCTGTAGCCTGTAATCGAGGAGCGGCTTTGGGTCGGGGGCCAATCTTAGTGTTTTTGAATAATGATACGGTTTCCACCATGGATTGGCTGTCTCCGATGTTGAAAGTGATCACAAATACACCGGATGTCGGCGTCGTGGGAGCAAAAATCATTTATCCCAACGGTAAATTGCAACATTCAGGAGTGATCTTCCAGAACGGTGGGTACTTCCCACTCGACCCCGTGACTCGCGGATGGAATCAAGAAGCAGACCAATATCCGGATGGGGAGGTGGTTTCGGCTTAAAT
>JAKAAL010000203.1 GCA_021802375.1 Bacillota bacterium
GCAATTTGTGGAAAGAACGAAACCAAGAGAATAAACCCCAGGATAAGAGCTTTCCCCCGAATCGGCATCCGCGCCAATCCATAGGCCGCCATGGCCCCCACAATCACCGAGATTAGGGTGGCCGAGGCGGCCACAAACATGCTATTCAGTAAAGGTCGCAGAAAATTCGCCACCGCAAAAATGGCTTGATAGTGGACCCATGTCCACTGGATCGGGAAAAGACTCGAGGTAGGCTGGTTCAACGCGAAACTAGACTCCATAGACGATTTAAACACCCAGTAGAACGGGAACAAAGAGTACACGATGATGAGCGTCACCAACGCGGCAAAGCCTACACGCCCATACCAGGATCTCATGACATGAACCCTCCTCGTTGCCGCAATATCCTCACATAGAGGGCTGCCAAGCCGAGGGCAACAATCGTAATCACGACGGCTACTGCGGCCCCCATGCCAAAGTTCAAGTCCACCAGGTACTTATACCAGTCATAGTAGGCTATGACCTCGGTACTTTGCCCTGGGCCACCCCCGGTCAGCACATAGACGGCATCAAACACTAACAGCGCACTTAAGGTCCGGAAAATCATGGCGACGAGAATCGCCGGTCGCAAGAGCGGCAAGGTCAACCGACGAAATGCCTGCCAGGCGTTAGCCCCATCAATGCGAGCACTCTCATATATTTCTTGAGGGATGGTTTGGAGCCCGGCTAACAGAAGCAAGGCGATAAAGGGGGTGTTCTTCCACATGTCACTCAAGATAATTGGGACCCATGCCAACGTCGGGGAATTAAACCACACGAGATTGGCCCCCGGAAGATGAAGTGCATGGAGAGCAAAATCGACAAAGCCAGAGCGCGTATCGAAAAACATGCGCCACAGTAACGCTGCCACCGCCGTGGGAATCGCCCACGGGATCAAGATGGAGGCACGCACCAACCCCCTTGCCCTAAACTTTTGGTTCACCACGAGGGCTAAGATGAGTCCCACCACAAATTCCAGGCCCACCGATACCACCATAAAAAACCCGGTACGGGCCATGTCTGCCCAGAAATTCGGATCAGCAAGAATTTGTCGATAGTTAGCCAAGCCGAGGAAATGCTGGGTCCCCGGCTCGGTTAAGACATCAAAGTGGGTCGACAAAATCAAGTTATAAACCAGCGGATACAGAGAAATTAATGCCAAGATTAGTAACGCTGGCGTCACCAACAAATACCCAACCCGTTTTTGTGAAGCCCTATAAGACGGCCTTCTATGGGGCTTCGGAACAGGGGCTGGGGCCGGACGTGCAGCGACCTTAGTTGCCATTTTTCAAAATGGCCTGGACGGCCGTTTCTGCCTGATCCAGAGCCTTTTTCGGTGTCAATTGACCAGAATAGGTGGCTGACAAGGCTTCTTGGATCTTTGCCGAAATTTCAGGATAAAGCGGCGTCACGGGACGTGGCGTAGCGTACTTATACACCGTTTCCTCTTGTTTAAACCACGGGGCGGTCTTCAGCAACGATGGGGTGTAAGCGTCGGTGCGTGCCGGTGGGTCTCCCGAGATGAGGGCCCGATGGGTCATGGTCGACGCGGATGTGAGATACTGCACCAACTCCCACGCCTGCTTGGGATACTTAGTATTCTTATTAATTACCAGGCTGTCGCCTCCCAAAGAGGCCGTCGGTTTCCCGTTTTGTACTGGCGGCGGCACAAAGCCCACTTTGCCCTTGACGGCCGACCCAGAGGCTTCGGCCAGTGGATAAAGATACGGCCAATTGGTAGCAAATACCGCGTCCCCGGACAAAAACGCCTGTTGCACATTGCCTTCTTCCCAGGTTGTCGTCGCTTGAGGAGACAGTCCCGTTTTAATCGCATTGTTGAGCCAGGTCAGTGCGGCGATATTCTGCGGAGAATTCAACACAGGTTTCCCTTGAGCATTTAAGAACGTGCCCCCGAACCCTCCCGATACATCTTGGAATACGGTCACCGCTCCCTCGTACTTATTGCCTTCAAACGCCAATCCCATTAATTTTGGATTTTTGGCCATTGCGGTCCGGGCATCGCTGATGAGCTGGGCAAAGGTTTTCGGCGGTGTCTTAACCAGATCAGTACGGTAGTACAATCCCTCGACATTAATAAACCACGGCATCGCATACAACTTGCCCTGATATTGTCCGGCCTTAACCATTCCCGGGAAAAACGCCGAGAGTTTGGGGTGAAACTGATTCAACGGCATAATCCATTTGGCGGCCGCGAACGTCGCAGGCCAAATCACATCGGACGTGATGACGTCCGGGGTGGAAGACCCGGAGGTGAAGTCCGTCACCAGTGACTGATAGGCATTATTCGATGAAGCCGATAGGGTTTCAATCTTCACGTGAATGTGAGGATGAATTTTCTCAAACGCGGTTACCGCTGCACTCGTCGCTTGGGCTTCGGTACCAAGACCTTGGGTCGCAAACACCAGCGTCACATTTTTTCCTTGCGCACTAGCCGTCGATCCGCACCCGGCTAATGTGGTCGCCAATAGCGCGGCACTCAGGACTCCCATGCCGCTCTTACGAAACTTCGTTAAGTCGCGCACGATTTATCCTCCCTTAGAGTCATACATCCAACGGTTAATTCCCCCGGTCAAAAAATCCACTGCATGCCACAGCATCAACAGATCGGTCGTCGAATCACTGGTGCGGGAATCAGCAGGAAAGATCGCAGTGTGGACACGTGGAGTATGTTCCCGACATCAATATAATTCGAGTGCCCAGTAGAAATTCTAGCCATAGTATGTCATATTATTCTCATTAATTCAAACGTTTCACTGAATCGTTTCACTAAATTCCTGGAGGGTGATCCATGTCCACCGAACCCGGACCTGTTGGCATTGCGGATGTGGCAAAGTTGGCGGGCGTATCGCCCTCGACGGTATCCTATGTATTGAATAATCGGGGCAATATTTCTAAAGCCACCGCGGATCGCGTACGTCAAGCCGCGGAAGCCCTGCAATATGTGCCCAATGCTCGGGCCAGGACGTTAGTGCGCGGAGTCTCCGATACCATCGGAGTGTTGCTGCCTGAGGCATTGGCCGCCGATGCTTTCCCGTCGGCACTCTTATCCGGCCTGATGGCGGCCACGATCGATCACCACCATCACCTTATGCTGCTGTCTCCGCCCGAGGAATCTTCTCTGTCGTATGTGAAGACTTTGGTCCGGTCCCGGCGGGTCGATGGCATTATCCTGTTAGATGATCCCGACGAGATTATTCAACGCGAATTGTCTTCTCCAGACGGAGTCCCCGTTGTCGTCTATGGATCTCCCTTCGAAGGCGCCGTGTCTTATACCACCGAATGGGCTATAGATGCCAAGACTGCCATTCATTACTTAATGACTCTCGGTCACCAACATATCTTCTATCTCCATGATGTGCATCAATCCGATAGCAGGCGTGACGCGATCGAACAGGTCATGCAAGAACTTGAGGTCCAAGGATTCACTCTGGCTCTTGATCCTAGCCGACCCGAAGCCTATGAAGATATCGCTCGGATGACATCCCCCGCTAGCTATCGCCCCAGCGCATTGTTAACGGATTCTCTGGTCTTAGCGGAAATGGCTCTCACCTGGTGCCAAACCGAAGGGGTGCACGTCCCGCGCCAAATGTCTATCCTGGCCCTCGATCTGGGTTGGCGTCGGCCCCCAATGACGCGCTCGTTAACCACGGTGTCCCCCAATCTTCGGCAAATCGGGTACGCTCTGGCGGCGGGACTCATCGAGGCGATTGCGGGAAATCGGCGCACGCCGATAGTTTTACCTGGCGAATTGCAAATTCGCGACTCAACCGGAATCCCCGCTATGTATCTCACACCTCGGACCGACCCAGCCGAACCGGTATTGAAGTCGGGGCACACCTTTGCCATTTTCTCACCCGATGGCAACATCAACACGACCTTAAGCCGGCAGGGCATCTATCTACACGACACCCGGATGCTCTCACAGTATCGGTGGCACACCGATCAGGACGATCCCTTGATCCCTGTGTACCAGAACACAGGTCCTAACCACATGGAGTTTACCTATGTGATCCAACACACGGGATTAACCCGCATCATTCAACGCACTGTGACCCTGTATTCGGATCGTTTAGAAGATCGGTGGCACTGGCGCCATTATGGCGCCACCGAGCCATGGATTCTGTCAACCGGATTCGATGCCGACTTTGTCGATATCTTTGCTCTTCGGGGGTCCACGAACGGACAGCGAGGACGTGTTGAACGCGCCGCCACCCCCGATGGCATGCGCTTTCTTTATCCGGGATTAGATGGTGTGACCCGGTCCGTCATCGTCTCGGCGTCATTAGCACCCACTCAGAAGAATCCCGGACGCTGGACCTGGGCTATCTCGCCCGAATCCGCTCAAGGAGAACTCGTGATGTCCATACGGTGGGAGAATCCCGTGCCAGATATTCTATCCAGCGCGATTTCGGCCGAAATCTCCATCCCCCACTTTGACCTCCAACACGATCCGTGGAACCGTGTAGTACACCGTTCCCAAGCCGACTTTTCCTTACTGCTCACCGACTTTGGTAAAGGTTCCGTCCCCATGGCGGGTTTACCCTGGTTTGGCACCCTCTTTGGGCGTGATGCTATCTTGTCGGCCTATGCCTGGCTCACGTGGCAACCCCAGATCGCGCGGAACGTCCTCTATACCTTAGCCCACTATCAAGGCACGAAGACCGATCCCACTCGAGAAGAAGAACCCGGTAAGATCGTCCACGAACTGCGTTGGGGCGAAATGGCGCGGTCGGATCAAGTCCCCTTTTCGCGCTATTATGGGTCGGCAGACGTGACACCGCTCTTTTTGATGTTGCTGATCGACACCTGGCAGCGAACCGATGACCAGACGATGATGGACGATCTGTGGCCCCACGCAGAAAAGGCCCTGACCTGGCTCTTGTCCCAACAAAATCCAACGACCCATCTCTTTAGCTTTGTGCCCCAATCTCATCAGGGACTCGCCATACAATCCTGGAAAGATTCTTTTGATTCCATGGTCTATCACGACGGGCACCATGCAAAAGCGCCGTTGGCGGTCGCCGAAATTCAGGGCTATGCCTATAACGCGCTGCGCAGCATGGCGCATTATTATCGACACCAAGAAGATGCCCACACAGCACGGCGTCTCGAAGCTCGGGCTGGCCAACTGAAAAAAGCCTTTCACCAACACTTTTACCTAGAGCACGAAGAATATTACGCCTTGGCGCTCGATCAGTGGGGACACCCCTTAGACGTCATCACGTCGGATCCCGGTCATTGCCTCTGGACCGAGATTATCGACAAAGACCATCAACCAAAAGTGGCTGAGACTCTTATGCAACCGGGATTGTTTTCGGGGTGGGGAATTCGGACCTTGAGCGCCCATGAGGTGGCTTACGACCCTTTTAGTTACCACCGGGGTAGTGTCTGGCCTCACGACACCGCCGTAGTGGCCGCTGGACTTTCCCGTAGCGGGCATCGAAACAAGGCCAAAGCACTCGCGCACGCGTTATTCCACGCTGCCAGCCTAATGCCGCATCACCGACTGCCCGAACTCTTTTCTGGAGATCCGGCCCCGAACGGCCCGCTTCCCTATCCGGAGGCCTGCTCTCCGCAGGCCTGGTCGGCTAGCGCTCCTTTATGGTTGCTATCAGTCCTGATCGGAATCGAAATTGATGCCGTATCGCGCACTATCCACGTTCATCATGATACGGACGATAGTGCCCTCAATGGCACCATCGCCCATATCCCCATCGGAGAACAAGAAATGACGATATTACTTGATCAAGGGAACCCGAAATTCTTCGATCTACCCTTCGGATGGAAGGTACGCTTGCATCAAAGTTAAAAATACATAGGGTAACAGGCTTGGGGTATCGACGATAGCTTCTTGGGCTAGTGGCTAGTGCGCAAGATATTGGGCTATTTGCAAAATGTGGTTGAATGAGCAACAACCGTACTGGGCGGAGTTGTATCCGTTCTGTGCAATATAGGGTGGAATTACTACTTGAGACTAAGGGGCGGTGGGGATGTCGCCCGATGAGGTCTTCGTGATGCTACTCGTGATGCAACTGTTACAAGAAGACCGTCACCAGGCGACCCAAGCGGTGTTAGAGAAGTTGCCTTGGAAGTATCGGAAGGCGGTGATGCGGGAATGGGTGCTTCCGGCGGGGCGCCTGGATTGTGGCGTCGACTGCACGCTAAGGTCCTGGGTTCCCCGGTGTGGCCGGCGTTTCATGGGTAGGCCCAATTGGTGCCCCCACCCCGCAAGCGCCCTCCCGCTGCCAATGCGGAGATCACCGCCGACGATGTGTACTGGTCCTAAAAGTCCAGGAGGTCACCCCCCGATGCTGTTGTCCGACGCCATCTCCCGCTATGTTCAACTGCTGTTGGACACGGGTTTGCGGCTCAATGAGATTCTCTCGCTGCCTCTGCCCGATATCCGCGTGGACCAGCAGCTCCTGATTATCCGCCATGGGAAGAATGACAAGGACCGAATGATACCGCTCACGGCAGTCCGGTCCCAGCATGTAACAGACTATATCGAGCCGGTGCGCCCGTCCTTAGTGCAACCCACATCACCCCCCAAATCTCTTTCTCTCGGAGTTCTGGCGACCTCTCCATCCCTGCACCATTCGGGATATGATGCGGCTCTTAGCCCAGGTGACACCGTGATTCAGGAACTCATGGGCCACGCGAATATTCAGACCACGGCCCGGTATGTGGGGATTGCCGGGAAAGAGATGCGGGCGGCGATTGAGTAACTAAATTGAGCGCAAAAGCAAGAACCGCCCCGAAGGGCGGTCTTCTCGCTCACGTGAACTATCCTACCGTTATAGTCGCGGTAGTTGTAACCGTTCCTTGCGTATACGTTACTGTATAGGCCCCAGGCGTAGCACCTTCAGCGACTGATACTGTCCCAGTCGACGAATCAATCGTTACACCCGTCCCCGTGGAAATCGAGTATGTGCCGCTAGCACTACCCGTGTTACCATATTGATCTTTCACTACTGGACCAGAGGACACGGCATCCGTATTCGCCGTGGTTGTTGTCGGAACAGCAATGGTAGAGGAGGTGTAGACCAATCCAGAAGCCGAAGTAATAGTGCTTACTGT
>JAKAAL010000204.1 GCA_021802375.1 Bacillota bacterium
CCCCTTCGCCAAGCCAATGATGCCGTCTTAGTCGATACGACCGAAGCCGGGGTCGAAGCGGTGCTTGAGCGCATCTTGAGGGAATGTCGCAAGCATGTCTGCTGACCGGACCTATGGGGTGTTTCAATGGGTTTTAAGGCCGATTTTTACTTGGTATTTCAAGATCCAGATCGTAGGGATGGAGGCTATTCCCGAGACGGGACCGGTCGTGGTGATTTGCAACCATGTTAGTGGATTCGATCCGCCGGTGGTCGCTTCATGGTTGCCGCGACCCGTATATTTCATGACCAAGGCGGAACTTTTTCGGATTCGACCTTTTGCTTACCTGATTAGGACCCTTCACGCCTATCCCGTGAAGCGTGGTACCCCAGACCGACAGTCTTTGCGCTACTCCCTGGAGTTGCTTCGCAGAGGTGAAACCCTGCTAATCTTTCCTGAGGGACACCGAACCGGCACGGGGGACCTGCAGCCCATCCGATCGGGTACCGTATTTCTTGGCAAACATAGCGATGCCTGGTTGGTTCCTGTGGGCATTGTTGGTCGGTATGGATTTCGTGGCGGCATTCGATACTATGTGGGCGATGCTTTTAAGATTCCGTCGGAGACCACGACTAAAGAGGCGCAAGGTCTCATAAGTGCCAAGATTAAGCAGCAAATCGAGCGAGGACAGATGAGTTGACAAGAAATTGGCTAGCTTGCAGTATCATTACGGTGTAATATGAAGAAGAAATTTCCTTCTTTAACCTTGAACCAAGGCTCTCGGGGTATACCGGTGGAGAAGGCAACTTTTGGGGGGGGTCAGCAGTATGGATGATCGGCACGACGAAGTTCGGAGGCCCATGACCCAGGACGATCAGACCAGCGGATCCGAATCGGAGATGGGCATGGAATCCATGTCCTTCGCCATGTTGGAAGACGTACATCCTGGTGAAATTGTGGAAGGGAAGGTCGTCCACATTTCCAGCGATGGAGTTCTGGTGGATGTTGGAGCCAAATCGGAGGGCATCATTCAACTGGAAGACCTCAGTCATCGGCGCGTGGAGCGTGCAGAAGATGTGGTCAAGTTGGGCGACACCATACGCGTCTACGTGGTCGGTTACGAAGGCGAAGAAGGAGCACTGCGCCTATCCAAACGGCGGGCCGACGAACAGGAAGCTTGGGCGCGGCTGGAAGCGTTTCTAGAAGATGGCACGGTGATCGAAGCGCCCGTGACCGACGTAGTCAAGGGCGGGTTGGTGGTTGATGTCGGTTTGCGCGGTTTTGTGCCCGCGTCGCATGTAGGTCGTGGCTTTGTCAGCGATCTAGAACCCTTCTTAGGTCAGACCATTCGGGTCCGCTTAATCGAAATCGATCGTCAAAAGCGCCGGGCCATCTTATCGCGCAAGCGGGTGCTGGATGAGGAAGCCAGAGCGTCGCACGATCAAGTCTGGTCGTCGATTGAAGAAGGCCAGGTCAGAGAGGGCACGGTCAAAAGCCTGACGGATTTTGGAGCGTTTATTGATCTAGGTGGGGTAGACGGTCTGTTGCATATTAGTGAGATGTCGTGGGGACGCATCAAACACCCCTCCGAAGTGTTAAGTGTCGGGGACAGCATTTCGGTGAAGGTCCTTCGTTTAGATCGGGAGAAAGAAAAGATATCCTTGGGTCTCCGGCAGGTGGGCGAAAACCCCTGGAATGGCGTTGAAACGCGATATTTGCCCGACCAAATCTATCCGGGACGGGTGGTGCGTTTGGCCGGATTTGGGGCGTTTGTGGAGTTGGAGCCGGGAGTCGACGGGCTGGTACATATTTCCGAGTTGGCTGACCGTCATATTCAGACTCCGGCGGAAGCCGTGAATGTCGGAGACGTCATCCACGTCAAAGTGTTGAAGGTGGATCCCGAGCATAAGCGGATCTCACTTTCCAAGCACGGAGCAGACGTCGATATTGAAAGCGGTCTTTACCACCCCGAGTCTGAGCCGCCTCAAAGATTAAACGCTTATCACGCTGGAGACTGGGATGACGAACGGAACCTTCCCCCAGACGAAGATGAATCCGATCCCTCTTAAAGCAGCGTTCAGCACTTATTTGTGGGACATCCCTACTCCAACGGGACTCTTTGGGTCGCACCGAGAGTCCCGGCTTCACGCATAAAGCACGCTGGCTTGGGTGAGCCTCCTCACGGAGGGAGCTTTATGGAGCGGGTATGGGCGGTGACGGCCTGCCTAGGCATGGCGGGACTGTTTTGGAGCGGATATGGTAAAAAGCGCTGGAGGCGGTATGGGATCTCCCCGACTCGGGTTGCGGCCCTGTGCTTGATATGCGGGGCCAGCCAATGGGTCCCCTCTATTAATGGAATAGCCCTGGGGACGGTGATTGTGGGATTAGCGGCGATGGCCGCGGCATTTCGCCTGGGAGCCCGCACGGGACTTGGATGGTTCATGGTGGCTGCCATAGGCTATACCCTACGCGGGCCGCTTTCGCTCCACGCCGTGGAATCCGGCCGATGGTGGATGATATTACTTCTGGGGATAGTGGGTGTTGCCTGCTCCCGAGACTGGGTGCAGGCCCTGGTTGTATCTTCTGGAGGGGTCCTACTAAGCGAGATCGCCCTAACCTTGGCGATCCATCCCACATGGCCCTTGCTCAACCGTTCCGGGGTGGCCGTCGCGATGCTGTCAGGTTGGGTGGGATTGGCCGCCTCGGCGATTAGAATGACTTGGGGGCGACGACGCAATTTCTTAAAAAACCGCGATTAGGAGGTGACTGAGGTGCCGTTAGTGGCGCTCGTGGGGCGACCCAACGTAGGAAAATCTGCCCTATTTAACCGTATCACCCAAAGTCGTCGGGCGATTGTGGAAGATGTGGCTGGGGTTACTCGGGATCGGTTGTACGAAGAAACCGATTGGAACGGGGTGGAGTTTACCGTGGTGGACACGGGCGGTATTTGGATCGACGAGCAAGAGTCCTTGCTCACTATGACCCGGCGCCAGACGGAGATTGCGGTCGACGAAGCCGATGTCATTGTACTCGTTGTAGACGGACAATCAGGACCTACCGCAGCTGATGAGGCCGTCGTCGATCTTTTGCGGCGAGCCCGCAAGCCGGTGGTGGTGGCAGTCAACAAAGCTGAAAGTCATCGCATTGGTGCCCATGATTTTTATGCCTTTGGCCTTGGGGAGCCTATTCTCATATCGGCGTTACATGGAGAAGGCACGGGCGACTTGCTTGACCGCATTGTGCAGGCTCTACCCTCGGCAGAGCCCGTAGAGGGCCAAGAAGAACCGCCCATCCGAGTTGCGTTGGCAGGTAAGCCTAACGTCGGCAAGTCTTCGCTGGTTAATGCTCTGGTTGGTCAAGAGCGCGTGTTAGTAACCCCGATCGCCGGTACTACTCGGGATGTGGTCGATATCGCCATTGAAACCGACGGACGTCAGTTCATTTTGCTGGATACGGCCGGACTCAGACGACCGAGCCGGATTGACGATGCGCTGGAGCAAAAGACGGTGGGACGGACCTTAGAAGCCATTCGCAACGCGGATGTGGTCCTGCTCCTGATATCTGCTAATGAGCCGTTGTCTGCGCAAGACCAGCGCATTGCCGGCCAGGTGGCTAAAGCCAGGAAGGCCACCGTTGTCTTGGTAAATAAAGCGGATTTGTTAAAAGGTCGGACCGTCGAACGGATCGCCGCCGCCAAGGACGAGCTCAAGTTTATGCCCTGGGCATCGGTGCTGCCCATTTCTGCGATCACCGGCTGGCACCTTGACGGTATCTGGGATCTGGTTAACCAGGCTTACCAATCGTTCACGATGCGCCTTAGCACCCACAAACTCAATCAATTGCTTCAAGAAGCGACGCACCTTAATCCGCCTCCGACCGATAAGGGGAAAGCCCTCAAACTTTACTATGCGACCCAGGTGTCGATACGCCCGCCGCATTTTGTCTTCTTTGTGAATGAACCAGAAATGGTGCACTTTAGCTATGCCCGATATTTAGAAAACCGCTTACGCGAACGTTTCGGATTCGAAGGCAGTCCCTTGCAGCTGTCATTTCGAGCCAGGCGTCGCCGCCAAGTCTCCGATGGATGATCGCCGCCAAGCGCCCTCTTCGGCCATCGACGTTTTGCATCGAAAGCCGACATTCGCCGCAAACAGGGCCGCCTAGGCCACGGCAGCCCCTTTGCACGATGGGGTCAGCGCAGGTCTTTCCACTCAGTGCCATCTGGACTGCTGTTTTGCGTCAACCGCCCTGGTGCCGACACCTGGGGGTTGGGCACGGCGTGTAATGCCCCACGCACGAGCCCGGATCGTTAGGCTGAACCAAGGATTGTCCGCATGCCAGGCTGGGCTTTAGCAAGGGGAACCAAAGTAAAAGGCCCATGGCCAACGGAAAAATGCTGGCGAAACCACCAAACGCGGAGGTGTTCAAGGAGATGCAAGCCGGTGCACTGGACTGAGACTCTGCCATCGAGTCTTGGGCGAGCGCCAAGCCTGGTGCTCCCCCTGACCAACGTTATCCAAAGTTGCGAGATTCCATAGGAAAGACCCCGGTTTTGTCACCGTTGGTATCCTGATGGTTCTGCCTCTATCCAGCTATTGCTGTTGCGCAGGACCGCGGCGCAAGACACAGCATTCTTGCTCTGCCTCCCGATTTCCCTATCCCTACGCTCCATTTGCCTATTGACGTGAGACCACCGCTTATTACTCCCAAGTCGTAAATTCTTTCAATGAGACAGTCTGTAGCACATGCAGTTCGGGCGCTATGGTTACGCCCACATACCGTACCGGCCGTGTCAGGTGTTGCTCCGGGCGTTTTTCCCCGTCGTGCCTATGCTGATTCATCTTGTTTCCGCGGAGGGTGGGTTCCTTGTGGCGACTGCAAGACGGAGTAGAACGGCTAGGATAGACCGCAACCAGATGGGCTGTCGTTCTATTTGCATGCAATCCCGCGACCAATTTTTACGCGAGGCTCTATGCGGAACCTTGGACCGTCCTGTTTACGCTAACTTCTCTCGAATTGGTGCATCGGCAACGGTGGGGTTGAGACGCTCTGGTGGGAGGATGGGCGGCAACCACGCCAGCGACCGGAGTCTTGGTGGACCTCTTTCCTTTCGAGCCTTTCTCGTGGCCGTATGGCGGCAAGATCGATGACGGCTTTGGCACAACCTAATATGGGGCGTGGGGTGCGGACTTGGATGAGCCGTCTAGATCATCTATCTAGGGATCCGTTTCCATCACTCCTTGCTTTTTGGCACCATGCAGAAGATCGCCGTTTGGAAAGGTGTCTGGACCATCCCCGGTGTCCAGTGGGTCGAAGCGTTGCCGTATAGTGTTCAGCATGGAATTGTGCTCCTGCGCTTGGCGTTGTGGCATTGCACGACGGCAATCCTTTTAGGTTTCACGCCTTTAACGTGCGAAATTTCGGAACGGGAGGGTGGGCGAGTCGGACCATCGCTGCGATGATCCCGAGGCAACCCAGCACTACCCCGCCAAGGGGGGCAAGCGGCCATTGCACCATGCCGGGAGTCCAGACGAGGCGGCCTAAAGGGCCGGCGCCGATGGCACACTCTTGCCAGAGTAGCGTCCAGATCCCTAGTCCTAGCGCTCCGCTGGTCGCGATCCCCCACGGAGCTTTCGCCGCCCAGGACCGGCCCGCTATAATGCCGAGCGCTCCTAAGATCGCGCCGACGCCCAGCGTGATGCCGACGAATTCTGCCAACCACGGGGTCAGGGTGGCGAGCAAAGGGGGGCCTGGGTACCGGATCCGAACGACCAAGACTCCGATGCCTACGACGGCAAGGCCCACCAGATTGGTGCCGGTCAGGGCCCCCCAGATTTTCCAGAAGCTCTTCGAAGTGGACTGGGCGAGCCAGGCTCCTCCCACCAGTTGCCACACTTGGACGCCTGCCACTGCCATGGCTAGAGCCTGACCGGCATGGTGGCCAAGAGATAGCCGGTACCCACGGCGGTGACCACCAGTATCCCCGACGCATAGTTTCACCGTACTACGGCTAGCTGACGCCACACTCCAAGATCCTTGATCGCCCCGATCTTAGGTCGAACGGGGAGCCGCGAGCTCCCACGGCTTAGGGCAGATCGAAAAAGGAAGGAACTGGCGAGGACGAGCAGGGCCAGGCCGTTTGATACCGCGACTTGTCCCCACGGCAGGTGCGGATGGTAGGTGCTCGGGAGCGCGGGGCTGCCGACGACATTTGGAGCCAAGTCGGCCCACTGGAACGCGGCTGCGTAGAAAAACGACGCATTCTGGGCCGCGTAGCCCACCAAACCAAAGAGGAGCGCAGTCGCACTGACCAGCCCCTCGGGATACGCGAAGCCTTGTGCGTAGCGCCCCACCCAAAACATCACCTCTAAGGCGGCTAAGCCCGCGAGTACGGTGCCGAGGATCCCCACGGTGCCGGCGAGCCATGCCGGTGGCACGGGCACGATCCCGTCGAAGCGGGTCGGGAAATGGCCGCCCACCTCGCGATATAGCATCGCGGCGATGATGGCTCCGCTCACGATCACGGCCAGTGCGTTGCCGATCCTCTCCTCGATGGCGATCCGGTCGGAGCGCATCGACAGGCCGGCACGAATGCCTAGCACGCTCATCCAGATCGCCTCCACGACAACCAGGGCTTGAGCCCAGGCCCGGGCGTTTTGGACGCTTGAGGGCGCGAAATCCGCCTTCGAGGATATGAAAGGCTACACTGACCACGAACACAGCGACCAAAAACCCCAGCATCTTCAACAGACCCACCCGAATCCGTGGGACATCTCTCACGGATCCTCCCCGCCAAAAGGACATACGCGTCCATCTCCTCTCCTCTAAGATCTATGGATATGGATTGTCAGTGTTTACGGGGAAGCGGTCGTGGGTACTATCCGCCACGGTATAGGTTATCCACGGAACCTATGGTCCGGTGTTCTGGTCATCCATCTCGTCAATCGCTTCGGCATCGTTCAGATCGCTGAACGGCTCGGTCAGCTCGTTCAAGCCGACTACCATACAGTTAATGGCGTAAGTATACCAAGCCTGGGTGACTTCTGGCTCTCTAATCAGAGGCTTTCACTGCAGCCCTTTCCAAATCTTCGGTTGTCGGTTGCGCACGATGCCGGGTGAC
>JAKAAL010000205.1 GCA_021802375.1 Bacillota bacterium
TTCCTGCCGCTTTGCCTGATATACCCGTTCTAAGACCTCATCAAAGCTCTTAAGTCGTTCCTCCCACGTGTGTTGCTTGGCCTCTTGAACGCGACGGCGAACCTTGTCTTGGGAATTTTCTTTTTGAGCCCGAACAATTTCCGCGGCGAAGGTGTCGGCCGAGTTGGCAAAGGCGACGTCTTCGACGTCCGCGATTGCGGGTAGCGGGGTGGAAATGACGGGAAGCCCTGCAGCCAAATACTCATACAGCTTCATAGGAAAGCTTGAGGTCGTGTAGTCCGATAAATGATGAGGAATCAAGGCGACATCAAAGCCTTTCAAGTACGAAGGAATGTGTGTGTAGTCAACCCATCCCAAGAGGTGTACGTTGGGCAAACTCTTCAAGGATCCGAGATCAGTGAAGGGTTGGCCCTGACCGACCGGTCCGATGAGCACGAACGACCAGTCGGGCAAGGCTTGGGCGACGTCTGCTAAAAAGGGAAAATTGACCTTGTAGGCATCCAAAGCTCCCACGTAGCCGGCAATGGGGTGGGGGATGGCCCGCATGGCCTCGGCCATGGCCACGTCCGGGGACAGCGCCTTGCCGAAGTGCTCAGCATCCGCCACGTTGGTAAACAGATAGGTGTTGGGATTTTGGTCCTTTCGCGCTTCAAACAGGGCCTGCGAGGTGGTAATGACGGCGTCGGCGTCCTTCAAGAAGCGACTTTCCATTTTTTTCACCGCGTCGCTGGGAATCCCAGCAATCGACCCCAGGTCGTCCACGCAATGATAGACGGTAAGTTTTTCGTGAAGATGATGCGCCAAGGCGTAGGCATTGGGAATGTAACTCCATAAGATGGGTCGATCCATCTTCAGCCGCCTAGCCGTGCGCCGGACTTCGCTGAGCAAAAGGGCGCCGTTTAACTGGCGAAGCCAGCGAGTTTGGTAAAAGGGAATGACTAACGGCGACAACACGTACAGGTTTTTCCCTGGGACTTTTCTCGGCCCCTCGGCGAAATGGCGGATGCGACGCACGATCCGCTCGCGGTCGGATTGCGCCAGGGTGGGGCGGCGAAGCCCAACGGACTCCACGTAGAGCACGCGGTTGGACTCTGCCAGTCGCGACATCAGATGCTGTTTGTTAGTCCACAGTGGGGCGTCCCAGTCTGCGGAAGAGATGCAGATGATGTCTTGTCCCTTAAGCAAGATCTACTCCTTTGCGGCGAAGAAGTCGCTGATACAGATTGACAAGCTGGTCCACATGTTGATTAAATTCGTAACGCTCGCGGACAAACTGTCTCAACGATTCGCGATCGATGGGATGGCGGAGACCATCCAGCACCACGTTTTTCCACTCGCTGATGCTGCGATCAAGCCCGACCAACCTGCCCATGCGCCCGTTGTCAGTCAACTCTTCGAACGCTGGGATGCAACTTAGAACCACGGTAGCCCCCCCCGCCATGGCTTCTAGAGGGGCCATGCCAAAACCTTCTCGCTTCGATGGTAGCAGAAAAACATCCAATCGTTTAGTCAAAGCAGCGATATCTGTCCGCGTGCCTAAAAATTTCACGTTATTTGGACCTAGCCACAACTGATCGGCCAAGGCTTGGAGGTCCGCTCGAAGCGGACCGTCGCCAATGACTAGGCCCAAAATCTCGGGATCCTCGGCCAGTAGCGCAGCTAAGGTGTGCAAAAACAAATGATGGCCCTTTTCCTCGATGAGCCGACCGATGATCGCTACGGTCGGACGTCGTCGCATGGCATCATAGAGCCCCTCGTCCGGCTCCTCCGAGCCACCTTGTTGCGGCACCAAGCCAAGCCGCACGGTGACGACTTTCTTGGGGTCAAGATGTTCTTGTACCAACGTAAAATCCCGAACTGCATCTGAGACCGCCATGATGGCATCTGAATTTCTCGTGAGTAGCCTATCTAGTGATTGTGCCCAAGTAGGCTTGTGATAATAGGTGGAATGCTCCGTGGCGATGACCACAGGTCGCCGCCGTGCACGTCGACCTGCCGCCAGCCGCGCGACCGTATTTCCAATGAAAAGATGGCTGTGCAGCACATCGGGCGAAAACTGCTCATCAATATAGGAGCGGACTTCATGGATGGCGGCCACGCGGGGAAACTTTAGCCCTTGATAGCGAGCGATAGCTTTTATGTACCGGTTCGGGATGCCCGTGGCGTCGAGAGCGGACAGCAAAGATCCCTGCCCCGTCAAGACGACCAAACCCACCTCATGCCCTCGAGCGGCTAGGGCTGGCAGCAACTGAGCGAGGTACACTTGCACGCCGCCCACTTCCATATCATTGGTAACATGGAGAATACGCAAGCCGATCCTCCTTGGGTGTGATGAGAACGGCGATTTTTAGCTCATTATAGCGAAAATTGAGGAATGCGCAATTTAACCTCGGACAAACTTCCATAGGCGCCGGATTTGATGCTTCATCTCCATCTATTCCTTGGTATAATAGAGGCCAATTGAGTTTTCCGAGTCGTGGAGGTGTGGCATGTTCAGAGGTTGGACCAATCGTTGGGACGAGTTCGCCGTCTTTGTAGACACCGGTGCCGCCTATCTCGCCTATATTGCGGCCGTGCACTTGTACCTTCATTGGATTAATCCGAAAGTCGACACCGTACGTTTATTAGGATTCTACTTCTCATTTTCGTTTGTCGCGATATTGGTCTCATGGGTTTCTCTCAAGCTGAATTTTAAGGGCTACTCACGGCGCTGGAACCAACTGCCAGCCGAGATGGGTATGCTACTTTTAGCGAACATGGGAGCGGGCACCGCGTTGGCGGTGTTGATTTTTGCCTTTAAAGCCACCTGGTTTTCGCGGGCCATCTTCTTAATTTTCCCAGCGCTGGCCTTTTTGTTTCAGACCATGGTTCACAGCGCGGTCAAGATAGGGGTCGGGCGTCTTCGGTTGTCTGGCCGAGACCAGCGGCGTTTGGTGGTCATTGGACATGCTCGTCGAGTAGACGTTTTCTCTAAGACGGTGGCGATGGTTCCCGAAGCCGGTATGCGCGTTGTCGGAAAGTTTCCCGTCGATTTGGGCGACCGCGAGGCTGGCGCCAAGGTTGTCTCGCAGTTGCGCCTGATGTTGGCGGAGTCGGTGGTCGATTCGGTGGTCCTGGCCCTTCCCGTGGCCGACGACGTCATGATGGACGTTCTCTCGATTTGTCGTCGCCAAGGCAAAGAGGTTCGCATGGTGCTTGATGAAGTTGGGGCGCTGGCGAGGCGTTCTCGGCTTTATGATTTTTATGGAAACTCCGTCTTAGTGGTGGATTCCTGGCAACATCAAGTGGTGGCCCGCGCCTACATTAAGCGCCTGATCGATGTGGTGGTTGCCAGTATCGGCATCGTGGTCAGCACCCCCATCATGGCGGCCATTGCCATAGCGATTAAGCTAGAGGACCCTAGCGGATCCATCTTGTTTCGCCAAGAGCGGGTCGGATTAAATGGTCGGCGCTTCCGATGTTATAAATTCCGCACAATGGTGCCGGACGCCGAAGCCCTGAAGGAACGCTTGAATCATTTAAACGTGATGTCAGGTCCCGTGTTTAAGATTCCTGACGATCCGCGGGTTACGCGGGTAGGTAAGTTTCTTCGCAGGACCAGTTTGGACGAGTTGCCCCAATTGTTCAACGTGGTCCTAGGCAGCATGAGTATGGTGGGCCCGAGACCGGCATTGCCATCGGAAGTTCTGGAGTATGACGAAGCGTATCGCCGACGCCTGTCGGTGCGCCCGGGTTTGACGTGTCTTTGGCAAATATCGGGGCGCAATGAGGTGGATTTTGCCGACTGGATGGAATTGGATATGGAATACATCGACTCGTGGTCGATAGGTCTCGACCTGAAAATCATGGCCAAAACCATTCCTGCCGTCCTGCAGCAGCGAGGGGCCCACTAGGAGCAGGTGCGGGCCTTGCTTCAGCTGGCAGCCACGGGAGTCGGGCGTGCGATGTTCAGGAAAATATTTTAAAGGAGACGAAGGACCTTGGCCATCTATGACGTGTCCGTTCCGATAATGGAGTCCATGGTAGTATGGCCGGGAGATCCACAGCCGGTGATAGAACTGATATCCAATCGGGACCAGGGAGCCGTCGCCAACGTTCGCCGCATCTCCATGTCGACCCATAGCGGCACCCATGTCGATGCTCCCGATCATTTTGTTGAGGGTGGGACGAGCGTCGATCAGATTGCGTTGCAACGCCTGGTGGGCCCGTGCCAAGTGCTTGCAGTTGAGGATGTCAACGTGATTACGGCCAAGGACCTGGCCGCTGTTTGGCCAAAATCTAACCCTCGCCGGATCCTGTTGAAGACTAAAAATAGCCAGCGCCAATTGATCCGCGATAAGGTGTTTCATCGAGACTTTGTGGCCGTGTCGGCGGATGGCGCAGAATTTTTGGTGGCTCAGGAGGTGTTGACCGTGGGCATTGATTACTACTCGATTGAGCCCTTTGAAACCCCTGGACATCCTACCCATATGACCTTGCTGTCGCGGGACGTACTGGTTATTGAAGGCGTCGATCTTAGCACGGTCAAGCCGGGTTCATATCGATTGAGTTGCCTTCCCTTGCGGATCGTAGGTGCGGATGGATCCCCGGCACGCGTCCTCTTAGAGGAAAGCGTGTGAAGGCTCGCGCGATCGATCTCCTGCATATCTTAGGAGAAGTTCCCGAAGGTCGCTGGGCCATTTTTTCTTTGCCAGATAATCACATGCTCTCGGTAATTGTTCCCCACGGTCTTTGGTCCTTGTTAAGCCGCAAGCACCCGTTTTTGTCTGACGTCGGGCTCATGGAGCAGGTCGGTGGCGGGGCGATTGAACGGCGACTCAAGAAGGCGATGGAGCTCACTCAGCCCGTGGTGGTCCTACCCGAGGATGTGGATCTCGCCATGGCGGTTGATCCGGACTGGTTTAGCGTACTTCGGCGTTGTCGTCAGTGTCAGAAGGATGTGCCTTCCGGCGAAGTGTTGGAGGGACTCTCCAATGCCCTACCACCGGACAGTCGTGGAGAAGTGGAAATCTTAGTGCTTTGTCCCTCCTGTCAGATTCAGACGCCCCATCGCTTGTCAGCCTACGGAGTGCCGGAATAGCAGAGTCGTCTCTGATGACACCATTGCGGACTCCCGCCATAGCATAGTAGTGGAGGTGAATCGTTTGTCACGTCACACACCCGAAGAATACCAGCACCTTGGCCAATGGAGCCGCCTGACTCAGGGGTCGGCCCCGCTGGAAATCGCCCTGGTGTTTCATATTCAAAACCGAAACCAACTTGAGCAAAAGACTGCTCACGGCGTGGTCTTTTCGAGTCGAGAAGAGTTTCTTCGAAAACACGGGCTTCCCACTTCCCTTCTTGCACGCACCAAACGATGGCTCATGCAGTCAGGCTTACAGGTCACTGAGCAAGATGATTTCTCCATCTGGGCGCGAGGAACCTTTGACACGGTCGCCCGCGTGTTTCAAATCGGCTTTAGTGAGACCTACCACTTGGGTCGGCGCAAGTTTCGTCCCGAAAGCGAGCCAACGCTGCCCGACTGGCTGCAGCCTTATGTGCTGTCGCTGGTGGGTCTGGACAATGTAGGAGAACTGCATCCCAAGCATCGCCAGCCCCGCCGTGACACGGAACTTGCCAATGGCAACCAGGGATTTTTTCCTGCGGATATTCAACGGTGCTACCAAGTTCCGCCAGGTTTGGACGGTAGTGGGGTCACTATAGGCATCTTAGAATTTTCCAATGGTTTTGCTGAGAGCGATTTGCAGGCATTTTGGTCCAGCTTCAATATTCCCGCACCGACCGTGGAATTTGTGTCCGTGGATGGTACGCCCAATGACGGCGGCGTCTCGGCGCAGGACATGGAATGCACGTTGGATGTCGAGTGGGCGGGCGCGATGGCTCCAGGTGCTCGGCTGGTGGTCTACGAAGCCAGCGCAGGCTCCTCTGACCGATCATTTGGCCTTTCAGTGCTCAAGAACCTGCGCTTCGTCTTGAATGACTCCACGCGTCAGCCTTCGGTGGTGACCATCAGTTATGGGGATGGCGAGAGCCGATTTGCGGCGGCGGTGATGGAGGCGTGGGACAGCACCGTCCTAGAAATGAATGCCAAAGGCATGACGGTCTTTGTAGCCTCTGGTGACGAAGGGGCCTATGGCCTTCACGGGATAGGTCTTCCGATCCGTCACGTCGATACGCCAGCAAACGTGCCCCAGGTGGTGGCCGTGGGAGGAACTCATCTGACGTTGAACGGCCAAGGGCAGATCGCCAATGAAACGGGATGGACGGACACGAACGACAATGGGGCATCGGGTGGAGGCATTAGCCAAATCTTTAGCGTTCCCTCGTATCAAACGTCCGTTGCCCTCCCCTTGTCGGGTGGCACGCCACCGGGGCGCGGTGTCCCCGACGTGGCGTTGAATGCCGACCCCGACACCGGCTACGCCATCATGTTTCAAAATGCTGCCACCGTGGTCGGAGGGACGTCGGCGGCTTCCCCCATCTGGGCTGCGTTTACGGCCCTTCTAAATCAACAGCGGGCGTCTGCCGGCAAATCGCCCATAGGCGGCGGACTCTTGCCCGGGCTGTATCAGAGTGGGGCATCGAACTCGGGAGTGTTCCGGGACATCACCGTAGGCAACAACAACTACTTTGGGGTGGTGGGGTACTCCTGCACGCCGGGGTGGGATGCCGTCACCGGCTGGGGCAGCCCCAACGTGGGGCAATGGATTCAAGCTTGGTCCTAGTCGGTCGTGACCAGGACCAAGCGATTCATCGCGGGGACTTACGTGCCCAGCCAGGCGGCGAGCATGCTGCGAGCTTCTTCGCTGGCGTCTTGAATAGGTTTGACCTCAATGGCGTCGTAGGGGGCCTCAGCCAGCACGATGCTAACGTGTTGCAGTTTTCCCCTGCGAAATAGATGGATCCGGACCACGTCGCCAGGGCGATGGTTGGTCTTGAGGCGCTTGGTGAGGTCTTCGGGCTTTTCCAAGAGATAATCGTTGAGAGCAATCAGGCGATCTTTCGCTGAAATGAGGTTGGCGGCAGGCCCGTCGGCATAGCTTGTGCCTACCTCCAGATAGCGTTGCGCAGCCGGCATTGAGGT
>JAKAAL010000206.1 GCA_021802375.1 Bacillota bacterium
TGACGCACTCCCGTGGTACCCGGATCACGGCACGATGGAACAGTATCACAGCGAGGTCGAGACGGATATGCATTGAGAGCGGTTGCCGTCTGGCAAGGTTGCCGCCAACCAACTCGTTCGCCATCTGGCGTGTCTGACGTACAACCTCTTGCGTATCATTGGCCAGGCGACGGTTGGACGTCAGGATGTGCCTCTCCGTAATGCCGCCAAGTTAGTCGCCCATGCCAGCCAATACCGCATTCGTTACGGTCGGGGTAACCGGTGGGGGCGAGTCACCGGACAACTCTATGCCCACTTCGCGGCGGGCTAGCCGCCGCGCCGTCCGACGAATAAAAAAATCGCGATCAAAGATATCGACTCGCGACGATGTCGGGCTAGTCATGTGGTGCCGAACTCGGAACGTCCCCGTGGATCTGGTCAGGACCCGCCGAGGGCGTGAGCACGGCGCCTATCTTCGGGAATATGCGTCCATTCGGCTGTGCTTTAGAGCTAGCCACCTTATTTAGAGGGGGTCACTGCTACTTGTCACGGATTCAGGAAATTACTTTTCGGTTATCTTCAATCGACTGGATCCCACACTTTAAGTTGATCAAAGTACTGACGATAGAAACCTCTATCACGCGTAAGAAGTCGGCTGGATTGGCACACGGCGTGAGCAACAATCAAAAAATCCGGGAGGACATGTTGCCGAACCTGAAACGCCGTTCCGCAGGAGGGGCACCAGGTCCGAATGTGAGCGTCCACCATTGTTGCGGTATCCAGTAACTCCCATTGAATTCCGAATTCCTCCAAAAACTTGGATAGTTGATCTGCAGTATCAAAATACGCAGCCAATTCGGCAAACACCGTATCACAGACAACCACTAATCCTTCCCTAACCGATTGCACTAAAGCCGTTATAGACGATTGGGCAAAACTGGGATCATCTAACAATATATCGAAGAGAATGTTAGTATCTTCGGCGGTTTTCATCGATCGCGAAGTTCCCGCATAATTGATGAGGTATCGTGATTATCATCGTCTTTCAAGTATCCACGCCATCGTTCTATCGCTTCGGGAGATATTTTTTTCGGAGCATTATCATGTCATTCACTACAACAAACTCCACCTCTGTGCCCAGTTGTAACCCCATAACGTCTCTGATCGCCTTGGGAATTGCGACCTGTCCTTTTTGAGTAAGTACGGACACCACTTACACCCCCTGCATCCATAGTAATACTAGTTTAGTAATAATTCAGGAGTATTACCAGGCCGATTGCTCAGGACCTTATGTTCTTGAAAACCGTATTTTGCATCCTAACCAAATGTTTCTCATGGTAAAATGTGGTGTTTAGATGATGGTGCGGCGGGTGCAGAACCCATAAATAGCTAGAACATCCCGCTATGAAATGGTCCCCTCTGCCGAATCATTTGGTATGAAGACGACGACACACTCCGAATCGACCGTACAATTCATTTCCGTCTAAGTCGCATTCGAGGGGCAGCCAACCGCCCGCTCCAGCCGGGATCTGGGGGGTCTTGAGTGATCGCGGAGTTCCCACAAGTTCCCATTTTCGGGGCAGGAAGAAGTCGAAGTGTGCAATCACGCACCGATTTTATGGAAGAATATGTTTCGTTATCGACGAATTCCCAGGTAAAAACACATTGCGGGCTCATTTAAAAAGCCCGCAATGTGTTTAAGGACCGTCCATCGTATGCCCTTCGCGAGTCTCAAAAGGCTGCGATCTGGGTGAGGTCGCGACCGACGATTAGGGTATGAATCTCATAAGTACCTTCATACGTATCGACAGTTTCTAGATTGGCGAGATGGCGCATTGCAGAGTAATCTACGCTGATGCCATTACCGCCAAGTAATTCCCGGGCCATCCGAGCCACTTTCAGGGCGTTTCGTGCGTTATCACGTTTCGCGAGTGATACTTGGGGATAACGGAGACGACCACTTTGGTACAGTTGTCCTAAGCGGTAGGCCACCAGCTGGCTGTGCACGATGCGGCTAATCATGTCGGTTAACCGTTCTTGTACCAATTGCGTGGCTGATACCGCACGAGAAAACACAATCCGGCTTGACGTATAATTTAATGCTTCGTCAAAACAAGCTTGGGCAGCGCCTACGGTACCCCACGCGATCCCGTAGCGCGCTTGGGTTAGACAGGATAGGGGGGCTGATAATCCTTCCGCTAAGGGAAGCTGGTTTTCGAATGGAACCACCACGTCATCGAGATGGAGATCAGAGGTCACGGACATGCGCATTGATATCTTGGTTTTAATGTCCTGGGCCGAAAATCCCGAGGTGTCCGTGGGAATGATAAAGCCGCGGATGGTGTCATCTTCATCCCGGGCCCAGATAATGGCCACGTGAGCTATCGATCCATTGGTGATCCACCGTTTGGCGCCTGAAAGAACCCAACCCTGGTCAGTCTTACGGGCCCGAGTGCGCATACTGCCTGGGTCTGAACCAGCGTCAGGTTCGGTTAGCCCGAAGCATCCAATCACCTCGCCTTGGGCCATTCGGGGGAGCCAGTACAACCGCTGTTCTTCCGAACCCCAACGGTATATAGCATACATGGCCAACCCACTTTGTACAGAAGCAAACGACCGCAGTCCAGAGTCGGCATATTCGAGTTCCTGCATCATAAGCCCATAGGCAATAGGGGAAAGCTCAGATCCTCCGTATTTTTCAGGTAAGGTTGCCCCAAAAATCCCCAAATTGGCCAATTGGCCGACGAGTTCCCGGGGGAATCGACCTTCAAGCCAAAGAGTTCCTACCTGCGGGAATATGGTGTGCCGTACAAATCGTGCAACGACGTCTCGAATGTGCTTTTCTTCTGTGCTCAAAAGGTCTTCAACGACGAAGTAGTCCGTTGTTGCAACCATTGTGCTATCGTCCTTTCACACCAGAAATCTTAGATGGCATGCCGTGCTTCAGAAAGCCTTCGCCCGAAGATGCCGGTCATACCGGATGTCTCTACC
This sequence comes from Bacillota bacterium, assembly GCA_021802375.1. The sequence goes on from JAKAAL010000206.1 coordinate 2,971, forward strand.
CGCATCCGAATGGCTTCATGGTCGATGGTATAGAGTCCTTTTTCTCGCATGCGATGGAAGTAGACAGAACCCGAAAAAGTGTATTTATTCCCTAAACCAGCAGGTACTAACATGCGTTCTGCAGTCCAACTAATGGCATCGCCAATCGCGAGGTTGGTAGGGATCGTAATTGGGGCGTATCCCATCGAAATTCTGGTCGCATTGTGGCCCGCCAGAACGCCTGTAACGATAGCTTCCGTGTGACCCACTAAGGGTCCGGCCTTTTCTCCGCACGCATAGAGGTTATTGATTCCTTGGACTTTTAGGGTATTGTCTCGGGGAGCTATACCCAAGAAGCGTACCGAGTTCGCTACACCGCCTGAATAGGGATCAATATAGCGAGCTGCCTCAAAACCGGGAACCGCGCGTAGCCGATTAAGATCCATGTAGGGAACCATGAGCTTGGGATGACCCGTGTTTAGGATAACCAAATTTTCTCCGTATTCCGGTTCGGCGTACTGTTGACACGCCTTCAACGTTAGCTTGTTTGCATCCTGTAAATCCTGAGGTAGAGGAACGACCACAAGCCCATTACGTTCCAGTTCTTCAATAATGGCGGGGTCTATCGATTCTTTGGCTAGTTCACACGAACCGCTGTACGCCCCAACCTTTCCAGTTGCGGTGGTGGCTACCATCTCAGGTACTCCGGCTAAAGCGGCGACACCGACTCGACCGCCAAATGTATGGCAGCGCAAGACACACATCATGCAACCATGACCGTATCGTTCACACCCGCCAGGTGGGCCGGCACTACCCGTGGCGTCTACAAAAGCATCTCCGCTAATGACCTCACTGCCGTATGGGGAGACCGCAAGGATCGTCTGACCTTCCATCTGTACCGCAGTGATCCGACTTTGGAGCCGCACATCCACACCGGCCTCTTTAAGGGCATGGCGAACCGCCGGTTCGATTCGGGTAACGTCATACAGACTGGAATGGCGGTGATGAGGGAAGTCCAGATTTTTGTGCAAAGACAAACTGTCAGTGATCTCAAAGAAAGTACCGCTGCCCATAGCGATCATTTCTTCAGCAGCCGTGTAACGGCCGTTATTGCGCATGATACCTCCCACCAGACCGGTGCCGAGAAGCATATCAGCCCGTTCTAGAAGGATTACCTCAGCCCCTGCTTGGGCAGCGGCCAGGGCCGCCGCGGAGCCGGACCAACCTCCGCCAATCACAACGACTCGCGCCATTTGTTCAGCCTCCTTTTATACTACTTTCCTGCAGTTGGCGATAGGTGTCGGTCCATTCCGGCGCCACGCTCTGGTGCAGGACCCCGATAGGGAACTCATCTTGATTGGTTGGTGTTTGTTCACTGGGGATGGCATGAGACTCCATCCATTTCAATGCGTCAAAACCGGCTTCCCGGTGGTTCAAACGTCCTTGATAGGTTGGGCATGAGGAAATAATCTCCACACAACTGAATCCATGGTTCATAATGGCCAGTTTAATGACGTGTGTGGTTAAATCGAAGTGATATGCAGTGGACCGAGCCACAAATGTGGCCCCGGCCCCGATCGTAACTTGAGCCAAATCAAACGGTCGTTCCAAATGACCGAAAGGTGACGTGGTGGTGATATCACCTGAGTGGGTAGTGGGGCCAAATTGCCCCCCCGTCATCCCATAGATCCCGTTTTGGTATACGATCAAGGTAAGATCGATATTGCGTCGGGCCGCATGAATTAAATGGTTGCCGCCAATAGCAGCGGCATCGCCGTCTCCGGTTACGACAATGACCTTTAAATCCGGGCGGGCTATTTTGACACCGGTCGCGAAAGCCAGAGCCCTTCCGTGTGTGGTATGCATGGTGCCAAAGTCCAAAATCACGTTGGTTCGGGATGCGCACCCAATGCCAGAAACGAACACGGTCTGGTCCGGGTCCAATTGCAAATCCATCACGGCTTTTAACAAAGCCTTGGTGATAATGCCGTGTGAGCATCCAGGGCACCAAATATGAGGTAATTTGGGACGCATGTAGGATTCCAACATGGATCCCGTGTCAACGTATCGCATTGTTTTTCGACACCCTCTTTGTACTGGAATTTAAGAGGTTCTACCAGGCCTTGTCGCCTCTCAGGATAATTGCGAAGTCTGGGCAGTACATTTCGCATTTCTCGCACCAAATGCATTGGTCTTGTTGAGCGACCAAAGGTCCACCATCCGGTGCCGCTTGGTAAACATCTTCGGGACAAACCGAGATGCAGATCCCGCATTTTTTGCAGTAATTATGGTTAATCAGAATTACGGGCCGCTCTTGATTGTGATGCCATTCCTCTCCCTCAAGGGCGACCGATGGTTCAAGTGGCCCTTCCACCGAATACCCCTTTAAACGAATTTCGAGTTTGCCGTTCACGGTGCTCCCTCCTTGCCTAACGATTAGAACACTGGATACGCTGTTTGTTGGAGATTTGAAAAGTCATGGTCTTTAAGAAGTGAGGACACTAGTTCATGACCCCGGCGCACGGCGGCCAGATTCATTTCTTTGGTTCCTTTAGGAGCCCGTTTCTCGACCGCTTTTGTCAAAGAGTTAAAAGATACCACTTGGGTGATGACCGTAATCGCTACGAGTCCTATGACGGTTGCAGCGAGAGGTTTTCCAAACTCTTCTCGGGCTACTCGTGATAATGGCAACCCCACGACAAGGGCCTCTTGATTGGCGTACGGTTGGACTTTGACCAAGTCCTCGTCATAAACCAAGACCCCCTGTCGCTTCAGAAGGTGATGGAAGCGGTCATAGGCCTCCTGACCCATCGCCAGGAGACTATCAGGTTTGGTGGCTCGTGGATAATCAATCTCTTCATGGCCGATTATGACATCGGAAAAACTGGAACCACCTCGGGATTCAGGCCCATACACTTGGGCTTGCACTACATAAAGTCGGTCATAAAGCCCAGCCGCCTCCGCCAAAATAATTCCTGCCAAAACCAGACCTTGTCCGCCGCTTCCAGCTAACCGAACTTCGCGACGGGTGCTAGGGGATATCTTAAGAGAAGTCAGAGACTTGTCCGACAGTTTCAGCAGGAAATTGTGGATTTCATCGGGGGTGAAAATGTCTCCGCCAGCTCGGGTCATTGAATGTATCGGCACCTTGCCGGAAATTGCCCGTTCCACTTCTCCGACCAGTTGCCCGAGGTTCATTTCCGGAACAATGATCGCTTTTGTAAAATGGGCTAATTCGGCGACCTCGTCATAAGGGAACGGCCACACACAAGATAATTGCAGTAGGCCCGCCCGAACTCCTTCGGCACGGGCTTGGCGCACGGCGCTTAAGACAGCCCGAACGGGTGATCCGTAAGCTACCACCGCGATGTCTGCATCCTCCAAATAGTACCGTTTGACCATGGTCAGATTAGGGTATTCCATTTTCTTTTGTAAACGTCGAATCAGGGTTTCTGCCTCTTCTGGATCGTTGGTGGGGGCTCCATCTATTTTGTGATAGAGACCCGTCAGGTGGAAATGGTAAGTACTGCCAAATGGGGCCATGGCCGGAATTGGGTGAGACTCGGTAGTTTCATAAGGCTTGTATGAAACCGGGGGTGAGTCAGGTGCGCGCCTCGGGGTCACCGGCTCCTGTTCCGGGATGGAGACGATTTCCCGAAGATGGGAGACGACCTCGTCAGCCAAGATTACAACAGGGGTCCTAAGCGCTTCAGACAATTCGAAAGCTTTTCGTGTCAGTTCGTAATACTCGGGTACTGAGCTAGGAACTAGGACTACCGCAGGATGGTCCCCATGGGTCCCCCAGCGGGCTTGCATGACATCCCCTTGTGAGGGTAAGGTCGGCATTCCTGTACTGGGTCCAACACGCTGAGCGTCGACAACCACAACCGGAATCTCTGCTAGGCATGCATAACCAAGATTTTCTTGCATCAGACTAAACCCGGGACCGCTGGTCGCAGTCATTGCCATTTGTCCTGTTGCGGAAACGCCAATACAGGCAGCGATACTGGCTAGTTCGTCCTCCATTTGGATAAAGGTGCCTTTCAGGCTCGGGAGCCTTTTAGCCATGAACTCTGCGATCTCTGAGGACGGGGTGATCGGGTATCCCGCATAGAATCGGCAGCCGGCGG
>JAKAAL010000207.1 GCA_021802375.1 Bacillota bacterium
CGTTTGAGGTTCGGATGCCAAGAGGTTCAAAAGCTCGGAGTTAACCGGCAAGTGTGGGCCGGTTCCCACCAACACCTTCTCCACTAAAGGATGTAATGGGGCTAATTGCTCTAGGGTTTCGGCATCCGTCGAGAATCCTGTTTTGGTTTTCTTAAGGGCGGGTAAGTTTAATTGGTTGAATAGAATGTCCCCGAGTTGCGACGGGGAATTAATGTTAAACTCGCGTCCAGCTAAATCATAAATTTCTTCGGAGAGCTTGGCGATGGCCTTTTCGAGCTCTTGCCCCAAAGATTCTAAGCGTTCTCGATCGACCGAAATCCCGGTGGACTCCATCCGAGCTAACACGGCCATGAGGGGTAACTCCACAGTCCGATAGAGATCTTCTAGTTCTTTCCCTAAAATTTCTTGCCGTTGCTCATCGACCATCGCCTCGATGACAGCAAGCCTGGTACCCACGTCCGAGATCTCATAGCCACGGGATCCGGCGACGTCGTCGAGTTCATACTTACCGGATTCTGCGTTGAGCAAATAAGCTTGGATTTTCCCATCCTCGACCACGCTCAGTTCGGGATTGCCCCGCCTATCACGTTGCCTGAGCACCTCTTTGCCGCCCCAAGCCACCACCTTTAGTGGGGTCGAGAGGTCTTCCCACTGTACCTCCGCGTAAATCCGACTCTCGGTATCCAAAATCCAGAGTGTCTGGTTCGGCTCCATCCACAGTACATAGGAGCCATCGACGTCCAGCGGTCCTAGAATGCCCTTTGTCACGGATAAGGTGGTCTTGTTGGAATTCTTTGCCGGAGAAACCGCTACGGATGGCGCCAATCGCCGGCGGAGACTAGCCAGCTGATAGCGATCTAATAGCCCGATGACATCCCGCGTCGCTTCGACCTGAAATGGCTCGGCTACGGTAGGCCAGCTAATTGGGGCGTTGACCACGATTGTGGCCAAATCCCGTGAGGTTCTCGCTTCATCTTCATGCCCGATCAATAAATTGCGCCATCGCGTATTGGTAACTTGGGACAGGTTTTCCAAGAGTCGATCCAGCGAGCCAAATTGTTCCAGGAGCGCTTGAGCAGACTTGGGCCCAATCCCAGCTACCCCGGGAATATTATCAGAACTATCCCCCATCAGGCCCTTGAGGTCGGGCACTTGTCCCGGATCGACCCCCATTTTTTGGCGCACCCGGTCTCTATCCATACGGTCCACGTCGGTACCGGTGCGTGCGGTGAGCAACACCGTGATGTGGTCATCGACCAATTGCAACAGATCGCGATCCCCCGTCATAATTTCTGTCCTGTAGTGTCGTTCCCGACCCATCTCGGCCAGCGTGCCCAAAATATCGTCCGCCTCGAATCCGGGAACGGAAAGCACCGGAATGTGCAACGCGGCAAGAATTTCCTGGACCACACTGACCTGGGGGCGAAAGTCTTCGGGAGTCTCTTGTCGAGTGCCTTTATATGCGGCGTACTGCTCATGCCGAAATGTTTTCGCCGGGGCATCAAATGCGACGATCAGTCGATCCGGCCGCTCGTTATCAGCCACCTTAAACAACATGCTAAAAAATCCGTGGACGGCGCCGGTCGGTACCCCATCTTGAGTGGTTAAGGGGGGTAACGCATGATACGCCCGGAATAAGAGGCTATGTCCGTCAATCAGCAACTGGCTTGCCATCGTGGAGGGCTCCTTCAATGATATAGTCTATGGTAGCAAGAAATACAAGGTTCAACAAGAATCAGTAAAGGAGTGTATGTTTTGACGCACTGGACCTTTCTCCATGGGGCAGCATCCAATCATCGGACCTGGTCTCGCCAACATCGGCTTGCAATGGAAAAATGGGTACCCGATCTGCCGACCCTAAACCACACCACGCCGGCCCATCTCATTAACCAATTGGCCGACTGGTGCGCATCCTCGCTCCTCGAGCCCAGCGTCGTGGTGGGGCATTCCATGGGGGGCGCCATCGCCCAAACCATGGCCCTGAACCATCCGGATCGGGTTTTAGCTTTGGTGTTGGTGGGAACCGGCCCACACTTGCCGGTTAACTCCGAGCTTTTGAACCTCTTGGCATCCGAACCTCAAACGGCCCTGGAAAAAATTACACGGTGGTCACTGAGTCGATCGGCGGACCCCAGCTTGGTCGCGGCGAGTCTCGAAATGGCTAGCAGCGTCCCGGCCAGCCGGGCTCTTCAGGAGTTCACGGCGTGCCAGTTCTTTGATGTCCGGCATCGTCTTGGTGACATAACTTGTCCGAAATTTGTGATCCGAGGGGCTGAAGATAAAATGACGCCCGAAGTGCTATCCCGGTCGTTTATAGAGGCTTGGCCCGATACGCCCGTGTATACCATTCCCGATGCCGGCCATCTCATGATGCTCGAACAACCCGCATTATTTAATGAGGTGTTGGAGACGATAAGCAGACAAATATAAATCGAGGAGAGCCTTTAGGTGGTAACTTTCGCCCAGCGGATGGCTAAAACCAGTCTCACGGCCTGCGCCTGGTCGGCTTTGGGTCTTGGGGCAGTTCTCGTTCTATTAGCGGCTGCGAACTTTCCTCGTATTCAGCCAACCATGGTGGGTGAGGGACTTCTCGGTGCTGGGCTCGCTTGGAGCCTACTGAGCCTAGCACGTCGAAAGCATGACCCGACTCACCCCGAGGATTCTTACTTCATAGCCATTCTAGTTACTACCGTAACCTGTGGCAGCGTCGCCTGGCTCATCTCGCTTCTCCGATAAAAATGAGGAAAGTCCTGAGACTTTCCTCAAAAATTTGGTGCCGAAGGCCGGACTTGAACCGGCACGTGGGATCACCACACGCGATTTTGAGTCGCGCGCGTCTGCCTATTCCGCCACTTCGGCAACGCCTCACGTAGTATACCATGGCCGTGTGGTTTGTTCAAGGGCGCGTGTCAACACCACCCCAGACAATCATAGTTCGAGTTTCGCTCCGCGCATTCACAACAAATTTATGCTCTGCACAAAACGCCGAAACCCTTATGAAGACTGGTATTTTGGTGTAATTAGGCGTCAGCCAAATTACCCTAAAACGGAGTGCTATCATACGGCAGTCCCCGTCAGAAATCAAAAAGGTGTTCGATAAACACCAGTATTCGATGTGATGCAGACCTTCAAGGTCATCTGACCTGCAGAACGACGGTCTTAACGTCTTGTCGCCCATGCTGTCGCAAAGGCCATGCATTGGCATTTATCGGGAAATTTCTGTAGTCTTTCGCCGCGGCACTTGCTCTACAGAGCGGCTAGAGGTAATGTTGCGAGTAGATTTGGTCGGCCTTAAGCGGTATTCCCTTGCATCGGCTGACGGTACTTTCTGGAAAGCGGTGATGCCGTGTGTTTGCTTCCATTCCTCTAAGTGAGCTGGTGAGTCGACCGCTCGAAGAGCATGCGAACAAGGTGTTAATGGTGTTAGCGGAGTTCCTTCGCATCAACACCCTCTTCGTCGCAGTGAACGATGGCACGACCAATGTGATTATTGCTAGTCGGAATCAAAGCACAATTCTTGTGGAGCCCGGGCATGCACCGCTGGCGGAGGCATACTGTCGGGTTGTTGTCGAGGATCGCCAATACGTTGAAATTCCCGACACCACTCACAACCGGCGGACGACCAATTTGCCCCCGACGCACCGACTCGGACCAACGACGTTCTTTGGCGTTCCTCTGGTTTTGCGCGACGGGCGCGTCGTCGGGACCTTATGTGGCATGGATACTGCGGGAGTGCGGGTCACATCACAGCAACGGATGTTGCTGGACACTATGGCGGAGTTCCTAGGATTCGTGTTTGAACTGGAATGGCAGTCATACGCCGATGCCCTAACGGGACTTGGGAACCGTCGTTATATGGACTGGTTTTTGAACGAGGATTCGGTGGCAACAGAGACCAAGAGCGTCGTATTCTGTGATATGGATAATCTTAAGCCGATCAATGAGATGTGGGGTCACGCCGCAGGGGATCAAGCGATTCGATTGTTGGCCGACCAGTTGGAGCAGGTGTTCGGGAAGCACGGGTTGGTGTGCCGATCCGGTGGCGACGAGTTCGTGGTTCTCTTGCCCGGAACTCCCGGTCGGGATGCCTACGTCATGGCGCAGCAGGTTCACGAGGCGCTCCATCGAATGGTGTTGTCCGGAGCAGAAAACACCCCGGTGAGTATCACAATGGGCGTGGCGTCGACCGCCGATTCTGCCGTTGGATGGCGTGATGTCGTGCGTCGAGCGGACGCTGTGCTACTCGAGACGAAGCATGCGGACAAGGGGACCGTCGTATGGACCGTCATCTGATGTTATCAGCCGTCTGAGAGGCCTTACGGGATTCTACTGCAATTGGAGTTTCGGCAATGGCTGTGCTATTTGTCGACTTTTCGGCATTGAGAGCAAGTCCAAGAACATGCTCAACGATGCGCATCCACTTCGCTTTCCTCTTTGCAAAGTCTCCAAGCACACGTTGTGTTCTCGTCAGGGCTATTTTTGTCTAATGACAGCTTAGCCTGCCGGTATGCCAACCCCTAGTCCTTTCCGTAATATTTTGTCTATTAGATCGAATAAATTTCCGTTTTTGATATGCAGAGTCTAAGTTTTAACCCCCGTTGGGGCACCTCGTGGCTGGCGAGCTATGCTATTTCACTATTTCATAGAATGCGAATAGCCGTGATAGCTCCTTTTTGATATAGACTACTCCCCGAGATGGGCGTTGCTCCCTGACATGACCTGTCGGTCACTGTACGCAAAGACACACGATAATCCCTGGCCGTCAAATAGACCAGCGTTATGTTCCCCGAACCGTCGGGACCGAGGGGCTGATGCGTGCCAATACGCGTCTTCGGGCCACCACCGGCGCGCAACCTGGTGGTCCCGCATTCGCCGGTGCATTAATCCAGGCCTTGCCGGCTCCAGTGGCACTACCCAAAAGGGGTTAATTCATTTGGGCATAGGCTTGGCTGAAATGGCTGCCACTAGGCCATGGTCATCGGCTAAGGCGATTGGGATGATTCCGCCGCAATAATCCCACACGCTCCGTCGCAAGAGGGGCGTGTAGCCGTGAGACGGTAAGTATGGCATTAGCGAAGGGGCTGGTGCTCGCGGGAATATTGTTGGCCGCTAACGCTATTTGTCATCACTTCGGCTCACACAGCTGTCGTCAGATCCAGAGTTCGGGAGCATGGAATGCCATCACGGGCCCGCCAAAATTGAGGGCGCCTTCTCCGTCACGTGGTGCCAGAGATCGTTGACCGGGGAGTGCACCAAGGCTCGTTCGCTCGTCACCGCATACACTGCCCGAGGCGGAATGGAAGATCCCAAACGGACCGGAATCTCCACTAATTGCCCTTGCCTAAGCTCGGCGTCTGCGAGCGCCCGAGGCATCCAGCCCACATAATTCCCCGACAACAGCATGGCGATTAAAAGTGGAGCCTGGTCGACTTGCACAGCCGGCATCCATCCCTCTAATTCTCGTTGGAACCATCCACTTAAGGGATCCCCCCAATTGAGATAGGCAAGAGGCAGCTGTTTTAAGTCACTCGCGTCAAGTACCCGGGTCCCGGCCAATTGCGGAACACACAAGAACACCAGATCTTGTTGAGCTAACAACTTCGACAGTATCCCATGCTCCCCCGACGGAAAATAGGTAATGGCCACGTCGATCCCCCCATCCCGAACTCCAGCGAGTAGCTCTCCCGAATGTCCTGTGAGTAGTCGCCAGCTAATCTCCGGGTGATTCTTGGTCCAAGAGCTTAAGAGCGGGAGAATCCCCGATGACCATTGAGAATGAACCGAGCCCATCACCACATGCCGGCTAAAGCCCCGAGCATCCACGACCTCGCGCATCCTCTCAAAGAGGATGGATGCTCTCCCAAATAGATCCACTAGCTGTTTGCCCTCAACCGTGAGCACGAGGCGGCGAGTAGTACGCTCCCAAATGGACACGCCAAGCTCTGCTTCGATTTGGCGAATACGTGCCGTAACCGTGGACTGCGTCACATTGAGCTCCTCGGCTGCCCGTGTAAACGATCCGGCCCGTTCCACGGCGAGTACAGTGAGAATGTGATCATGGTTCATATTTATCGTCATCCTTAATTAATTAGCCTAATTTATCTCATTTTACTTGACTGTGTGTGCCCTATACAATAGCAGAGACGGGAATCCTTTTAAGGAGCAACGCGCCATGCAACCCCAATCGCTTCGTGCTTTCTATTTCGGCTTAGCACTTATCTATGGTGCCGGCACCCTTTGGACCACCCTGTTGCTTTGGCAAGTGGTCATCCTCACCCACTCCAGTCTATTCGTGGCTATTGCGGCCGGATCCAGCGTGGCCCCCGCCATTCTTGTAGGCGTGGCCGGACCGGATTGGGGATTCGGAGGACGAATGGGTCTCTGGCTCTTGGTCACGGGCACGAGTCTAGCACTCCTCTCTCCCTGGCTCGTCCGGGTCCCAGCGTTGCTCATCACGATAGGACTTATCGAAGGGTGGATTAGTGCACGAGTCATTCCGAAGGCTCAGGCTTGGCTGATGTCTTATGTCACCCCGGTCCGCGTGGCAAATGCTTCGTCGAGATTTGAACTAGCATCGCGTGCGGGAATGGTGATGGGACCGCTCTTAGCAGGTGCGCTTATCACCACGGCAGGACCGCTGATGGCAATCTTGGCAACGGCTTCCCTCTTCTCGCTGTCGGGTGCACTGTGGTTTAGACTGGGTGACATCGACGCACCCCTTGCAATGCATAGAGCGCGCATCACTCCTTGGAAAGTCGTGTGGCGGGATGGCTTTCTAATGATGGCCTTGACGGTACGTGCCGGAGCTAACCTGCTTTGGCCCGCGTTCACCGTCGCCATTCCCCTCCTGATTCAGAGCCCTTGGCATGCCAAGGCCTTAGGCTATGGCACTATTCGGACAATCTGGGGGCTAAGCACCGTGCTCGGGGCCTGGCTCGTCGTTCCCAGGCTTTTAAAACACCTCAAAGCATCTTACTTTCTGTCCTGGATCATCACCGGACTAGCTTTTTGGCGCATTGGACTCTCCCCAAACCTTTCC
>JAKAAL010000208.1 GCA_021802375.1 Bacillota bacterium
AATCGAATGAGAGCCTGCTGTGGTATCAGTGGACCGCCGTCCTACCGTACCAGCGCCGCCTCTTAGATGCGCTAGGCGTGCCGATTGACCGTGGGTTTATCTGGGACCCGTCGGGCTAACGGCCAAAAAAATTCCACGATTTTCCGTTCCCTGACTCGCGGAACCTGGGTCATATTAAGGTCACTGTCTTGCGACAGCACGGATCTCAGGATTCGTCCGCTAGGAAGCTGCTCTCGCACCACCGAGAGGGGGTGATGATACGGACAGCGCCCTCCGCCGCCGAGAAACCATCAAAGAGAGCTATTATGAAAGCCGTCCCTGCCTTTTACATGGTTCCCTCAGCCCGGGCTCGTTACCCGGGCTGAGGCGCATGCGAGCGAAACTCTCTACTGCCGCCGTATAACTCATCACACATCCATCGCTCGCTTGAGGATGGACGATCTGTTGTTTCCAACCAGGAAGATCCGAGGGATTCCTTCGTCGCTAGCGGTATATCAAACGGCATCTGCAGACCATGCGGCTCACGGTCTGTCATTAGCACTACGGCTAACTCGGCATCGTGGATAATGGCCGCCAATTCGTCTGCGGCAAACCGCATATTTAACGGCATCGCCTTGTGGCCTACCACCAACTAGCGTGAATTCACTCCAGCAATCCCTATTCTTTCGCGGTGCCCAAACCCACCGGCCAGCCCTTGCACTCGCTCAGCCAGTGCGGCAAAGGTCATGGTTCATTCAATGTCTACCAACGCAAAATCCTCCGGCATGCATGCTTACCGAGGGCTGGAAGACTTCATCAATGGTCAAGGCTTGATATGGCATGTCGCGACCTTCTAGTCACACTCCGGCAACAATTGAATCCCGCCACCTAACGAATTGCCCCCATCGATACGAATATACTCTCCGGTAATGTAGCTTGCCGCAGGACTGCACAGAAAGGTAGCCAACCAGGCCAATTCTTCGGGTCGTCCGGTGCGTTTCAATGGCGTGCCTTGGCGAACAGTTTCCACAAAACTCGGACCCCCAGCACCAGCCATCTCTTCCATCATGCCCTCGGTAATAAAAAGTCCCGGGCCTATCGCATTGACCCGTATCTGATATTTGGCCCATTCCACCGCCAGTGTCTTGGTCAATCCATAAACTCCGTTGCGAGCGGCGACCGAATGCGCAATACCAGACGCACCACGGTGTAAAAAATTCACCAAGATATTGAGTACAACTCCCCCTTCCCTTTGTTTAATCATTTGCCGACCCACGGCTTGGGTCATGTAGAAAGTTCCATTCAAGTTGGTATCTATCACCGCCTTCCAGCCCTTGACCGAAAAGTCTTCGGCCGGTTGCACAAATTGTCCGCCCGCATTGTTAATCAAGATATTGACCAGCCCGAAGACCCGTATCGTTTCGGATACCGTTCGTTGGACATCTTCAGGATTACGGATATTGGCTACCACATAACCACAGGCAATGTCCATCTCAGTGAGTTCCTGTTGAGTAGCCCGAAGGGGATCTTCCCTGCGTCCCACCAACATCACGGATGCTCCCGCCTGACCCAGTTCTTGCGCCATCTTTTTGCCTAGCCCCGTCCCTCCGCCGGTGACAATAGCCACCATATCTTTCAGCAATTCGGAAGAAAACACCTTCATCCCGATCACTCGCTTCTAACCCCCATAGCGCTTCCTTTACGCGCTTTTGTCAAATTTGAATGTGGCTGTCACGGGCACCTTTTCAATGAATTTCAGGGATACGGGCCAACAGTCTTAGGGCAACGATTCGCGACACGGTTCCAAGACCTCGTTTCACGTGAGTCAAACCCCCTCTGTGAACTCGATAATGGCTATCGGCACGTTGGTCTCTTCGATTGTGCTTGGAGACACATGCCCTTACGAGGTAACTGCCACATCAACAATCCGGCCGGTAATAGTCATGCGACCATCAGGAGCTACCATGCCCATGTCCCCGGAAAAATGCCATCATCACGAGATGCTTTAGACGTGGGTGGATTTCAGCCTCTGACGCATCTCGCTATCGCCGAAATATTCTGCGCCACGCGTCAGAATACTCTTGATGTATTGGTTGTACATTGAATTAACACCAGATTGGGTGCCCCGCTACCCGTTATTCCCCCAAAATCAATGCACCTAGTTTCATAATACTCGAAACGTTGAGTTAGCTCATTACGCAGATGATCAAAAAAATTCGTAACTACCGAGTACCTTCGTTAATGGGGATGATTTTCGCTATCCGGTCCCATATGGTCCGGCTCTGAAGGCCCCTTTCAGCGTCGTTCCACGCACGCCCTTCTCCCATCAGATCGGTTGTGTGAGTGGATGTTCGATTTAACCGATCACCAAATTGGCGTGGGAGCCCTTTACAATACGCAGAAGAGTTTAGGATTCCACCAGGACAGGGTGATGCGTGAGTACTATGATCAATTGTGCTACTCATTGCTGTCGCGGGAGTGGACCCAACAGAAGTGTTGACGGCGAAGGTGCAACAAGGATTACTCACCCGAAAGATCGTGTTTACTTCTTCGAGTTATCCCATCGATGATAGGTCGATGTGTTCATTAAGCCATTTGCTCCGCCGCCGTAATTGCCCGACGAACACAGTCCGGAATTCCTACCCCGTCAATATATGACCCAGCCAAAGCTATCCGAGGGCTATTTGTTCGCAGTTGTTGCACTGCTGCCGCCATTTTTCGCAAATGTCCGACTTGGTATTGGGGAATAGCCCGGGGTTGGCGAAATACCGCAATGTAATCGGGGTCACCCAATTTCGGCAATAGGTCTTTCATTTCACGCCGATATAACGCTAAAAGTTCCGTGTCATTCATGGCCAATATATCTTCGCCCGCACGTCCGTAATAGGAACGGATGACTGCGCCCCCGGGAACGTTAGGATAATGCCATTTTGAGGAGACATAGGTGCAGGCCGTCATTTGAAATCCTTCACCGCGGGGAACCAAAAATCCTGTTTTGTCTTCAGGTATAACGGACTCCGATTCCTTGTACACGGCACCAATCACCGCCAAATTAGCGTAGGTCACCGCCTCTAGCACATGGCTTACCATCCGCGCATTGGTGGAAAGCAATTTGGCCGCAGCAAAGGCAGGGATAGCCAAAATCACCCCGTCCGCGACAAGGGTTTCTTGTTCGGTAACAACTTCTACGCCGTGGTCTGAACTAGGTCCCAGAGACACTACCGGAGTGTGACACCGTTGATCTACATTATCAAGAGATTTCGACAATGCTTCAATGTAGGATTGAAGGCCTCCAGCAAATGTGGCAAACATACTGGGTCTCGGTCCCCCGCCAGGCTGCGGTGTTGGCCTGGTATGGCGCGCTCCTTGCACAATGCTGCGGTGTTTGGCTTCAAGGTCTTTAAAGTGGGGAAATGTGGCTTCCATGCTCATTTGATCGATGTTTCCCGCGTAGATGCCCGACAACATGGGCGCCGCTAGCCGATCCACGACCTCATCGCCAAATCGATAACGCAAAAACCGTCCTAGCGCAATATCATCGTTCGGGCGAGAAATACGGGGCAAGAAAAAGTCAAAGCCGGCCCGCAATTTCCCAGGCCATGATAACAAGCCGGATTGGACTAAAGCCCAAACATCTGTGGGTACTCCCGATTGCACGCCTGGAGGAATATCATAAAACCTTCCGCGATGATAAATATACGCGCCGTGAGCCCCGGGATTGGTTCCAATAGAGGCCAATCCTACTTCTTCAGCCAGCGCAACCGCTTCCGGCTTTCGGCGCAAAATCGAATCGGGACCCGCCTCAATCACATATCCGTCGTGCCGATCAGTATGGATGACACCCCCTAGATGGTCTTGCGCTTCCATCAACAGGATTTCTGCTTGGGAATGCCTTTTGCGAAGAGCATAAGCCGCCGCCAATCCTGAAATTCCCCCGCCCACGACCACATATCGTTTATCACTCATCGGTTCAACGCCTTCCTTACTACGTCGGCCAACACCTGAATGAACGTAAGATCCGAATTAAACGAAGGCGTTCGCTCCAAATGAACGCCCAATACGTTGGCATGTTTTTGTGCCTGAATATCTAAATCGTAGAGAATTTCCAAGTGGTCGGATACAAAACCTACCGGGCACACCAACTGCTGGTTCCAACCTTCGCGCTGCAAATTTTCGATCTTTTCCAGGATATCCGGGCCCATCCACGGTTCATCCGTTCGCCCCGCACTCTGCCATGAAAACGTATAATGGGGCAACGCCATGTATTCAGCCACCGCCTCGCCGGTGTCACGCAGTTGTTTCGGGTATGGATCGCCAGTTGCTAAAATACGTTGAGGCAGACTATGTGCAGAAAAAATCACCATCACGTTGTCGTTGTCAAATAACGCTAATGACGTGGCGACCCGTTGCGACACCGCCGCGATGAAAGATGGTTCCAGGTGCCATGACTGAATCCCTTGCCACGGCAGGGAGGCTTGATACCGTTGCACTGCCTGTTTGGCTTCCTCAAGGTATCCGCCGACACTCATGACCGAGTAATGGGGCGCTAAAACCAACCCTACAGCCTGATCCACCCCGTCCTCCACCATATTCCTAACCCCGTCCTCAATAAATGGGGGCGCGTGTTTCAACCCTAAGTAAACTCGGTAAGTGTTGGGCGCTTCAGAATTTAATACCTGTTCCAAGGCCTCGGCCTGAGACTTGGTAATGTGGTAAAGGGGCGAATCGCCACCGATGGCCAGGTACCTTGTCCGTAAGTCTTCCAGTTGGGCTGGTGACGGCATTCTGCCGTGTCGGATATGGGTGTAATATCTCGGCAGATCGTCTAGATCCTGTGCCGCCCCGTACGCCATCACTAACACGCCAATCATTCGGTTCCCCCCGTTTGATGCACCCATTGCACGATTTGTTGCAACACCTCGGGACTAGTTTCCGGCAGCACTCCATGACCTAAATTGAATATGTATCCTGGCCGCGTTTTCATAGCCTGTACCATGTCTTTAATCGGTTCAGCCACCGCAGCAAATCCCGCGGTCACCCGTACTGGATCTAAGTTCCCTTGCAGGGCGATCCCCGCCCCCAGCCGTTGGTGTGCCGACGTTAGAGGAACCCGCCAATCGATACTCAAAACATCGGGACCTGCTTCGGCCATCAATTCCAAAAGTGACCCGGTTCCCACACCAAAATAAATGCGTGGGGCCGATAGCGACTTAAGCGAAGAAAACAGTCGGATCATATAGGGCAAAACATAGTCACGATAGTCTTGCGGTGCCAACGCTCCTACCCAACTGTCAAACACCTGCACCGCCTGGGCACCAGCAGCAATTTGCACCGACAGGTACTGGATAACCATATCCGTCAGTTTATTCATTAAGGCATCCCAAACCATCGTATCGGTCCACATCAATCGTTTAGTATAAGCATAGTTGCGACTGGGACCGCCTTCAACAAGATAGCTGGCTAAGGTAAACGGTCCCCCAGCAAACCCTATGAGCGGAGTTCCCCCGAGTCGTGTTGTAATTCGCCCAATCGCATCGATGACAAATGACAAATCTTCCATAGGGTTCATGGATCGAAGACTTTCAACATCTTTGCCTGTACGAATCGGACGGGCGATGATGGGGCCCACGGATTCCTTGATCTGAAACTCGACCCCCATCGGGGCTAGCGGCACCATAATATCCGAAAACAATATCGCCGCGTCGACGCCAAGATCATCCACTGGACGACAAGTCACTTCTGTACAGAGTTCAGGATTTGTGGCCAACTCCATAAACCCGTGTCTCTCCCGCATAGCCCGATACCCCGGTTGATACCGGCCCGCTTGTCGCATAAACCACACCGGAATGGTATCGACTGGTAGTCCTCGACACGCCCGAATAAACCGGCTCTCCGTTTGAATCCCCCACTCTCTAAAACCGTTTTATTATACCATTTTTGGCAAGGATGCCGATGGAGGTCCCTACGACGCAGTTTTCCGTCAGACTGCGCGGCAAAACTCGGCCGCTCAAGGCAAAATTTTGCAACTTCCGTCAGCAAGGAGACGCAGCGACCGGCTCGCAACGCCCCATCGGATTCGCTGCGTCAATATTCGTGGATACCGCATAAAAGACTTGCTGTCCATTTTCAGTGCAATACGGATGTTCTGACACTCTGCGGACTCCAGCATTTTCGTCGATTCGGATTCAAGCCACGCAACCAGTCATTCAATTTTGAGCTTCTCACATTTCCAGTGGAATTGCAGCCAAGGCAACGACATCTAAAATAGCCAACCGGTCTGCCCGTTTTAAAACTCGAAAAGCTTCTTAAAAATACCCGCCGTTTGTCTGTCGACAGATTAATGACGCAGCTACAAACGATACACGCAACGTCGCCATTCAGCACCGAAAGATCTTCGTTCTCGCCAATCCCAAACGCTACATTGTGATACGGCCCCGTATTAGCATTTCTTCCGGACTTGGGAAGCATTTTCGGCGTTCGGTCAACTGCCGGTTCGCCCAAAAAACAGCCAAATCCTCCCGCGCTGCCCAACTCCTTTCTCCGGTCTTTAACTGCGCAATCGGTTGCGGGTTGCCCCATCCGAGTCCCAGAGAGCATCCTTCGGGCCTTACCGCAACCTAGAGCCGTGTGAGAGAGTCCCTCTTCCCACGCGGTATCCTCACTAACATTGTTATGTGATATGGTTAGTGAATCTCAGGAGGCGTCTGCGAGGGCGCTTGCCTTGACGGCAAGGATCCCATAGTATCCGCCCTTGGAGCAAAAGCATCCGAGTGTGCTCGTATTGCGTCAAATGAAGCATCGCAGGTTTCGCGATGACTACTCCAATCGAGCAGAAGAGGCTCTTGAATATTGCTCACAATGATGGCACATCCGTCAACACCGGATTGGTCACGCAGTGCATACGAAAAAGACTCGTGCAACAGGTAGGTCGCGTCCAATATAGAATGTATCATCCGATGTTTCGTGACTACGTGATTAGCGTATCCGGGAATGAAATAGGGCCATGACTCACTCCGTGGCCGGTTCCGCCTC
>JAKAAL010000209.1 GCA_021802375.1 Bacillota bacterium
CTCTACCTGTTCTTCGATTCGACCCAGCTTCACACGGGGCTCGACATGAGTCAGTACTCGAGTCCTACCTTGGACAAGCTGTTGACAGAAGGGCGGCCGACTACCAACCAAGCACAGCGCAAGCAAATCTACTACCAGGTCCAGAAATACATGATCCAGCAGGTGGTCATTGCACCCATATACAACGAGGAAAACTACACGGTGTATAAGAGTAACATCCCCGGATTACAGATTGCCCCGGGATCTACGATTGAAGTACAGGATGTGCAGTAAATGACGGCCGAGTAGCAGTATTGACGAGGGGGGATCACCATGGTGCGATTTATTATTCAACGGTTGCTGGGCGTGATCCCCGTTCTCTTCGGGGTCACGCTGATCATCTTTTTCATGCTACGCCTGATACCCGGAAATCCCGTGATTTTGTCGCTAGGAACGAGTGCCACGCCGTCGGAAGTACATTTGTTGGAGGTGCAGTTAGGACTGAATAAGCCCTTATGGGTCCAATATTTCACGTATATTGGGGGCCTCTTGCATGGCAACTTAGGTCTTAGCATGCAATCCGGACTACCGGTTACCACGGAATTATCACAACGGTTTCCGGCGACTCTCCAACTGGCCTTGGCGGCCCTTGTTATCGCGGTGGTTCTGGGGTATATCTTCGGCATTCTAGCGTCTCTGAAGCCGAACGGGTTGTTGGCTCGGAGCATTGTCATCGTTTCTACGATTTTCTTGGCCGTTCCTCAATTTTGGTTGGGATTAATTCTTATCATGGTCTTTTCCCTCATTTTGAGATGGTTGCCGGTGTTTGGATATGGAGGCTTATCGCATTTGATTCTACCGGCCCTCTCAGTGGGGCTGGTCGCCGCTGCGGTCAATATCCGAGTCATTCGAACCGCCATGGTGGAAGTGTTGGGAGCCGATTATATTCGGACAGCGAGGTCCAAGGGACTTAAACCTCGCCTGGTGATTATGAAGCATGCCCTACGGAATGCGCTCATTCCGACCATTACGATTATTGGATTACAACTAGGGTTTCTCTTAGGGGGGACCGTGATTGTGGAGCAGTTATTTGGTTGGCCGGGGGTGGGCTCTCTCCTCATTTCTGCGATTGAGGCACGGGACTATACCTTGGTGCAGGGTGGGGTGTTGTATCTGGCGTTGATGTTTATCTTTGCCAACTTGTTGGTGGATATCCTCTACGCCCTCATTGATCCGCAGGTGAAGTTCTCATGATGCCGGCAATGGAGCAACCTCGTGCGATAGACAGCGAAAAGATGCCCTCCTCCCGGGCTCGCCGTAAGTTTCTTTCACGGCTAGGTCTTTGGGTTCCTCTGGCTGTGTTGGCCCTCTGGCTTGTCATCTCGATTTATCCCAATATGGCCCCGTACCCACCGAATGCGATAAACGCCCCGGCGGAATTGTTGGCCCCGTCGTGGCACCATTGGTTTGGCACAGATCAACTAGGTCGCGACATCTTTAGCCGAATTCTGTGGGGTGGGCGCGACGCATTCATCATTGCGCTCGGGTCGGTAGTACTTGGCGCCTTTCTTGGGACTATTCTCGGGATCATAGGGGGGATGGGATCGGAGCCGATTAAGTGGTTCATCATGCGGATGACCGACATTCTCTTATCGATCCCGGCGATAGTGGTGGCCATGGTGGTGATTACCATCTTAGGTGCTGGAGTGGTCGACCTGATTTTAGCCATCGGAATCAGCGAAGTCCCGATTTTCATTCGTGTGGCGCGCGGCGCCACCCTGACGGTACGAGAACGGCCGTACGTGGAATCCGCTACGGCTCTGGGGGCCGGATTCGGCCGAGTGCTCTTTCGCCACGTGTTGCCGAACATCTTTGGATCGGTGTTGGTGGTGGCGACGATTGACATGGGGGGCAGCATCCTAGCTGTAGCGGGTTTGACTTTTATTGGACTCGGACCGCCTCCGCCACAGGCGGAGTGGGGGTCCATGATTAGCCAAGCGCAACAATATATTCCCCAAGACTGGTGGATGGCGGTGTTTCCCGGCGTCGTGATTATTATCGCGGTATTAGCCTTAAACCTCTTGGGCGAGGAACTACAGCGGGTCTTTGACCCGCGACGGCAGTAAGGAGAGGGAGGGATTGTCCCTGAAGCCGACGATATTAGGCACCCATACCATTCGCGATCTCACCGTGTCGGAATCCGGAAGACTCGCGTTTTGGTCGATTAGCCCCAGGGTAGAGTCCGATCAGTATGTATCCGAATTAATGATAATGGAGACCGCAGAATCTCCTCCCGAGATATGGACGACGGTAACTGGGATTCCGGCTGGCTTGGTGTGGACGGCGCAGGATGGCATATTTTATGCACTCGGCACGACGGTGTGGATGATTCACGAAAAGGGCCAGCCAAAAATATTGTGTAGCCTCGATCAGCCCATTGTGGAATTATGCGGCGTGCCGAACACCGAGGACATCGTCTGTAGTATCCGACCCATGCGCTCGTATACGGAGCCCCAAGTGATTACATCCCTACCGATTAAGCAAGATGGGCGGGGACGACTTCTCACCTGCACCGAATTGGTCTATATCCAGCAGGGGATACCGACGCAGCGCATGAAACGGGCGCATGATGTGTGGCATCCGCGAATCTCTCCCGATGGCACCCGACTCGCGTATCTGGCACGAGAAACCGCAGTAGGAAGCCTTCTCGACGCTGCTCTTTACATGGTTCCTCTTCATGATTGGGACCAGGAACCTTCGCGAATCGAGGTGCCGCGACTTGTCGCGGACATGGCGTGGGCTCCCGATTCCAAAAGTCTCGCGATTTTAGCGTTAGAGGGAACCATTGGGGAAGCGGATCCGCTTCAATTATGGCGATGGGATGAAAAATCAGGGGCGGTAGAGGTTCCCCTAAATGATGCGCTCTGGATTGGGACCACGGGTGGTGGGGACTGGACTTATCCGACTCGATCCGTGGCACCCGTGTGGTTAAACGCCGATGAAGTAATTCTCACCGAAACCCAAGCCGGGCACGTGCAACTGATATCCGTGGAGATGCATTCGGGATCGACGCGACGGGTATCAATGGGGGAGGGTAATTATGCATCGGTCGCAATCTCCCGCCACACCGGAGAAATTTTTGCGGTCTATGAGGATGCATCCACCCTGCATGAGCTTGTACGCGTGAGTGGGAACGTTGAAGAGAGGATGACCCAATTAAACCGCGGGACGTATCGGGTGCCGAATGAATATCAGATCCCGGGATGGCAAGGGGACCTGGTGCAGACGTTTGTGTTGCCTGCCGAAGGCAGGCAACGGGGAACCGTTCTCTCGATCCACGGAGGACCACACGGCGCGTTTTCGCGTAGTGTACATGTCCTTCACCAGGTTTTGGCATCCGCTGGATTCACAGTAATCTATGCCAATCCCCATGGCTCGATCGGCTATAGTCATGCCTATGCGCGAGATCTGGTAGGGCACTGGGGAGAACGGGATGGCGAGGACTGGGCGGCTATCGTGAGCTATGGGGAACAGGCGGGCTGGTTGGACCGCTCTCGATTAGGCGTGTTAGGATCGAGCTATGGTGGATTTATGGCGACCTGGTTGGCCGGATCCTGGCCCTTTCTCCGGACCGCGGTAATTCAGGCGCCGGTGGCGGATCAGGTGGGAATGTTTTGGACCTCGGATATTGGATACACCTTTACGGCGTACGGATGTGCCATAGACGTGAAGGATTCGGATGCGGCTATCGCCGCATTATGGAACAATTCACCGCTCAGAAAGGCGCCTCATATCAATGCATCCGTACTTTTGCTTCATGGGGAGAATGACGACCGATGCCCGGTCGGTCAATCTGAGGCACTCTTTACGGCTTTGAAGTTAGCGGGCAAAGATGTCGAGTGGGTGTTATATCCCGCAGAAAGCCATCTAATGTCTACCATGGGTCGACCACGAACCCGAGTGGACCGGATTAGTAGGATTACAGAATGGCTGATCCAGAGATATCCATTGGTTTAGGAATGCTGAAGACAGCAGTAGATTCCGTGCCCGACTGCGTCTCAATATCAGTGTGGAGGCATCTATGACCCTGGTGTAGGGAGTCCCTTAAGTCATGGCATTAATCGTTGGTGGATCATGTCCCTTTGTCTTGGCGCGGCCAATTTTTTTGGAGGACGATGGGGAATATCTGGTGGATTACGAAGTAGCTTTGGGAGTGCGTCGGGCTGTTGCCACCGCACTCCCAAAGCGTAGTTCTTCTCTACACATCATGTCCGCGGCCGCTTACAACTTGACCTATAAGATATATTTTACCTAGCTCTGGCTACGATCATCACGATTGGATATTGGCATCCACGAACGCTTCGAACGCCGCAAATAGTTCGATATCTTTCTCACGCCCATCATAAACGCGGGCAAGTCGCCGGGCCATTCTTTGCAATTGCGGCCCGGTACCGCCCTGTTGCCGTAGCACCGTGAGCCAGCGGTCTACCCATACGCCCATCTCGGGACTGTCAGGATCCAGTGTCATTACAGCGGCCCTCCTTTCAACCATGACGGTTCGACATTTACCTTAGCAAGAAATCTATACAGGAAGACTGTAAGGTTTCGGGATCTGTGCTGTTAAACGTGTGACCCTCACTGAAACCCAAGCCGGTCATTTTGCAAGTCGTATCGGTTCCTGGACGTGAAATTACGCAGCATTCGCTATCGCTCGCCACGCCGGAGAATTTTTCCGGTCTATGAGGGCACATCCACGCAACATGATCTCGCACTGTTGGCACGGCCAACGCGAGAATTAAACAATACATCCGCGGATAACACATGGCGTAGGTTCACATACCGCTTATGGCCCCGCTCACTATCCCACGGGGTGGGCCATGGCAGGGTAATACGAATTTTCGGCGCTTAATTAGTTCGTGAACCTAGTCGACGCGCGCTGTCGGGTGATCGAAGGATGCGAATCCCCTAAAATCAGATGTCGGGCTTTAGACAGTATAGCCGCCTCGGTGGACCACGTACTTAAAACGCAAGGGGCTGTTGATGTGTTTTGTAATACTGCCGGTGTATCGAGCCTGTGATTCTTGACGGGTTGCCCGTCCGATATGGACCAATCCATAGGTTATCGTCCGCGGATTGGATTCGGGAAGAAAAATAGACCGCAATTCCCCATAATCGTGGCGAAAGCAGGAATTATGGACCAAATTGTCGAAGACACGGCTAAGGGGGAGAACAACTGCCGTGAAACATCTCATCGAGTTTTTAACGGACTGGACTGCCCGCAGTAATCGGGAAACCCTTGATGAAGCTAGCACTAAGCAAGGCCTGATTTTACCTATCTTGCAATGTGTGGGATGGAACCCATTCAATATTGACGAAGTTACTCCCGAGTTGGCCATCGGCGGCAAGCGCGTGGACTATGCACTACGAGTCAAGGGGATCTTGAAGGTGTTCTTGGAAATCAAACGGCCCTCAGAGAACCTTAATATACACCAAGAGCAACTTCTGAGTTACGCCTTTCAACAAGGTGTGAAGATGGCCGTCCTCACGAACGGTCAAGTGTGGTGGTTATACCTACCCCTCCATGAAGGCAGTTGGGAACAACGGAAGTTTTTCACTATCGATGTTTTGCAGCAAACCCCTGAGGAAGTTGCCCGTCATTTTGACGCCTTTCTGTCTCGACCCAGAATTGAAACTGGCGAAGCCTATGTCAATGCCGATACTGTCTATACTGCGCGCTGACCATAGCCTGCGTTTCAGAAGAACACCATTGTGTTGGGACATCATTATGCAGCAAAATGTTAATCCGCCGACAGGCCTGGCATCAAACCATCAATTGTGATCCGCGAGGAGTATATCAAGGAAACCAAAAGTCCTCTATTATTGAACAAGCCCTGCCGAAAGCGTGGAGTAAATTAATTGAGGAACCGGATGAGCTCCTCGTCGATTTGTTGGCCGAGGCGGTGGAGCACTCGTGTGGTCTTCGGCCGGACAATGAACAAGTCGCTCGTTTTTCTGCATCTTCTGTACAGCGTCCATCGTCGGGTGATACGCCGTTACCGCATAGGCGTCCTCCAATGGTGCCCAATCCTTTTTCCCAATCCGTGAGCCATAGCGTTACCAATACGTCCCTTGATGGCATTACATGGAGAGGCCATAGAATCGCCGTTCATTCATGGATTGAGGGGTTAGGCGCCATTCTCCAACACTTACAGTCGGAACATCAATCGGATATGAACAAGTGTCTTTCGTTGAGAGGCCGTAAACGACCCTATTTTTCCAAAAATCAACACGAGTTGCGCCAACCACGACAGCTAGATGGCACGCCCTTATTTTATGAATCTAACCTAAGCGCTCAGCAGATTAGGCGCATAGCCGACAACCTATTGATCATCTTTGGCTATCCATCGGATACGGTCTCCTTCGACTATGAACGGTAGTTGGACATGAGCTCGCTAATTCGGTGCTGAGTTAGCTGTGATAATTTCTTACTCCTCGGTATCCAACTGTGATTATTCGTAGGGTTCGTTGGGTGCGTTCTCGGGGGGCCGACTGATCGTCGAGGACCCACTGCGTGAGAATTTCGATAGCGATCCATTTGGGGTGCCCCCGCAGGGCGCTGGCGTGTGTATTGCGGCGTTTCCGTCACTTCGTGACGATCGAGATATTTCATCGCGGTTTTGCGAGAAAAGTGAAACTCGCGGGCAATCCGATGCACAGACCACCCTTCTCGTTCGTGTAATTGCCGGATAAACCCCGTAGTCGCGATGTCGCACAGGAGCGCGCCCATTGAAATGGGCGGTATGCTCGCCACCGAGTCCATGGGGGAAATGCTGTCACCTCTGTTACGAGGTCTTCTCGGGATCCGATCTTAAGTCGACCTCCTGTCTAAGATCGAGAATCTCGTCGACAGAGACGCACAAGGCACGAGACAGCTTGACCAGCGTACTGGCTCCCGGTTCCTTCTTGTTAGATTCTAGCTCGCTGATAAATCCCTGGCGCAGTCCCGTTAACCTCGCTAGATGCCAGGCC
>JAKAAL010000210.1 GCA_021802375.1 Bacillota bacterium
ACGCATAATCAACCGCATAGATGGTATCCTTGCCGATCGACCAAGGGCTTGAGCATGGGCCGCGCGACTTTTTGGATGCACCTGAAAGTGCCGATCCCACGTTTCAGTTTCGCTTAGCGTTAGAGGGACGCTATTCGGCTATTGCTGTGCAAATAGGGTTGGCTGAAAAATATTATCCTGAATATGCGGGGAGAGTTCCGTTAGTTCTCAAACTCAACGGCAAGACCGAAATTCCCTCGGACGAAGCTCCTTTGTCTCCGCTGAACGCTACCGTCGAAGACGCGGTACGGTTGGGCGCGGATGCTGTGGGGTATACCCTGTACGTGGGATCCGAACGGCAGGATGAAGATTTTGAGCAGTTTCGCACAGTACGGGAGGACGCTCAACGATTTGGCATGCCAATTGTGGTATGGTCATACCCGCGAGGGCAGGCGATAGAAAATAAGGGCGGCAAGGATACCATCTATGCGGTTGATTATGCGGCTCGCGTAGCACACGAACTAGGCGCAGACGTCATTAAGTTAAACGTCCCCAAAATAGACCCGGAAAAACTGACCAAGGCTCCAAAAGCCTATCAACGTGAGTGGACACAGGACTCGGCGCTCCGTCAAATTGTGCGATCAGCGGGGAAGTCTTTGGTGATTTTTGCCGGTGGTGAAAAGGGATCGCGAGAGACTAGCCTAACTAAAGCACGCCAATGCATGGAGGCTGGTGGAACGGGACTTATTTTCGGACGTAATGTCTGGCAGCAGTCGTATGCAGAAGCGATGGATTTAACCCAAGAGATCCACCAATTACTAGAGAAATATGCAGGGTAAACAAACTGAGAACCCGCCTTCGGACATCCAAAGGCGGGTTCTCGGTTTTTCGCGAGATATGATGTTCAAGGTTATACCAGGCCAATGTCGGTTTAAACTGCTTACAATAAATATGCGATTATCTCTAACGGTATGGTATAATAAGTCCCGGTGATAGGTCAATGGATGAGCATTGTGTCCGCCTGGGCAAGGCGGCCAAGATGCTCGGTATGCGCATCGAATTTGGCCAGCTTTTTCAGTGGCGTGGATTCCACAGGAATTCAGCGCCGTAACTTCGACGGGAGATTTAAGCAGAACGCATCACCTACACGGAGCACATCGCGGGAGGAAACGGTGCGAGACAAGTGGGTACCTGAATAGTTACTGCCAGGGAATGTTTCCCACTCGGGCTCTTTCTTTCCATACCCTCTCGATTCGGTCTCCCTTCAGTGGGCCAGGACAGATCGCGTTGACTCGAATGTTATGTTTGCCAACTTCCAATGCCATGGTTTGGGTAAAGCCTATCAAAGCCCATTTGCTTGCGGCGCAAGCGCTGCGATAGGGATAGCCGCGCTTGCCACAAATGAAGGAGATGTTGATGATATTGCCGTAACCTTGGGAAATCATGAGTGGCAACACGGCTTGTGAGGCCAAAAAAGCACCGGTGACGTTCACGTCAAGAGTGTGGTTCCATTCCTCCAGAGTAATGTCGGCGACCGCTTTGGTTGGCCCTGAGATGCCCGCGTTGTTCACCAGAATATCAACTGGCCCAAAGTGCTCTCTGATCGCACGCACGAGTTGGTTGATATCTAAGGATTTGCGGACATCGGTAGGTACCGTCAGTACCTTGGTGCCACCCAATTCCAGTTCTTGTCGCGTTTCCTCCAAAGTGTCGCGATTGGTTGCCACTAAAACTAGGTGAGCATCGGCTTCAGCAAACTTAATGGCGATCGCTCGGCCAAGTCCTCCATTGCCCCCTGTGATGATAATCACCTGGTCTTGGAGAAAAAGCCGCGGAGTAGCAGTCTCTGTCCTCATTAACGGTGATTCCATACGGTTCCTCCTCCAAGTTGGTACGAAATGTTGGTATCCGCCGCCGGCCTGTCATTTTATATAGCAGTGGATTGCTTTCATTATTGCGCACCCCCTCATCGACGCCATGGGTCCCAGATGAAATGCCGAAACCTACCCTTGAATTGCACGAATAAACCTGGTTCTGCCCTGTTTAGGGTGGGTAAACTTACCGAAAGGAATTCGGCCGGCCAGCCGAAGGAGTGTGTAGGATAATGCCGAGTTCGCAATCGACCCCGCAGATCTTTTCCGCCGCTTCCCTGGCAGGTGGTCGAGGCCCAGTTGGATCGTACGGCGGGCCAATTACAGCTCACGGGGGACTTTGTCCGCGGCGCGCGGTTTGCATGTTCCGCGTGTGGGGCCGAGGATTGTTCCGTCCATGATACGGAACCCCGTCAGTGGCGGCATCTGAACTGTTTTCAGTACGCCTGCTATATCCAGGCGCGTCAACCCCGCGTGACGTGTCCGCACTGCGGTGTGAAAATCGTTCCGGTCCCGTGGGCGCGACCTGGGAGTGGATTTACGCTCCTGTTTGAAGCGTTTACGCTGACCTTGATGCGCGAAATGCCCGTCCGGGCGGTGAGTGATCTCGTGGGAGAGTGGGACACCCGCCTGTGGCGGGTGCTGGATCATTATGTGACCGAGGCCCGCGATCAGCGATCCTTGGATACCGTTACGGGGTTTGGGGTCGATGAGACCGCCGCGCGGCGGGGCCATCATTATGTCACGCTCTTTGTCGACCTGGCCGAATCGGCCGTGCTGTTCGCCACGCCCGGCAAAGATGCCACCACAGTGACCCGGTTCGTCGAAGACTTTCAAGCCCACCACGGCGACCCGGCGGCCGTGACCGACGTCACCATGGATATGTCGCCCGCCTTCATCAAAGGCGTCACCACTCACTTCCCCCAGGCCGAGATCACCTTCGATAAATTTCACGTGATGAAACTCCTGGGTGACGCCGTCGATGCCGTGCGGCGTGAGAAGCGCAAACTGTGCCCCGAACTCGCGGGCACCCGCTATTTGTGGCTCAAAAATCCCCAGGATCTGAAACCCCAGGCCGTCGACGCGCTCGCGCAGTTGCGCCAAGCCCATCTCAAAACGGGACGCGCTTATGCCATCAAAGAAACGCTCAAGGAATTCTGGGATCAGCCTCCCGAAACGGCCGAAACCTTCTTGCGCCATTGGTATTTTCGGGCCACCCATAGCCGCCTCGATCCCATTCGTCAGGCCGCCACAACTGTCAAGACCCGCTGGGCCGGCGTCCTGCAGTATGCTCAGAGTCATCGGACGAATGCGGTCTGGGAAGGCATCAATAACCTAGTCCAAGCCGCCAAAGCGCGGGCCCGTGGCTACCGCAATGTGCACCATTTCATTAGTGTCATTTATCTGATGGCCGGCAAACTATCCTTGCCACGTCTCACGTTGGCCTAAGGCTACCCACACAAAATAGCGAGGAGCCATAAACCTATTATTGGCAAGTAGTGGGTGCGGCTATGTGGATCCGATATTAACCAGCCCTGGCATTAGGTTCCGGGAAATTTCAGGTAGCACCGCCAATGGGAGGGCATAGGGTAAAGTACCGCGTCATACAAGACGCTGTCACCAGAATCTATTGGCAAAGGAGTGCGTGACATTGACAGATAATCCTCAAGGTATCCCAGACGTCGAGCGTGACTGCAGTGTTGGCGTGTGGATGGAAAAACCACTCCGAGAAATAGGCAACGCCCGGTATCGCAGGTTTGTGGTACGGACCCATTTAGTGCGTTCGGGAGAGCGTCTAGACCAAACGCTATTGCCATATTTGGAGGAACGGGTACAACCTGGAGATGTGGTGGTGTTGGGAGAAAAAATGGTTGCCATAGCTGAAGGGCGAGCCATATTGCTCAAGAGCATAAAACCCCGGCCCATGGCGCGCTTCTTATCGCGGCATGTGCGCCAGTTAGGTTATGGCATGGGGCTTAGACGTTCGGAAACCATGGAAATGGCAATCCGAGAAGTAGGATTAGGGCGCATTTTAGTGGCGGCAACTGTTGGTGCCTTGGACCGGGTGGTGGGGCGTTCTGGCGATTTTTATCGCATCGCCGGTCGACAGGTGGCGGCCATTGATGGACCGGGACCCACGACGATTCCCCCATTTAATCAATATATTGTGCTGGCGCCAGCACGGGCTCAATCGCTGGTGGAACGTCTTAGCAAAAAACTGGGTGTGGGAGTTGCGGTGGTTGACGTTAATGACGTGGGCAGTGAGGTATTGGCCAGTTCTGAAGGCACCTCCCGCGAAATTATCGGGGAATTGCTGCGTGACAATCCTATGGGCCAAGGTTCGCAGCAGACTCCCGTCGGCATTTTACGTTCGGTAGCTCCTGAGCAACCGCGGGGGGCCTGGCCTAAATTGTTGCCACCGCAAACTGAAGGCGGATATTTTTCTCCCAGTCCGGGGATGGGCGACGGCAGCATTGTTTGGGTTGGCGGTGAGATAGCGTCTACTTCCACAGATGATTCGGTAACGGCTAAAGACCGGCATGGGAAACTGCAAGGGCGTCGGCTATAATAGGACTAAAGTTAGCCACGATGCTTGTATGTGAATTGTTACGAAGACGACAATGGTCAAGGGCGGTGAAGCACCGACGATGGAAATCTTCAAGGAGATGCAAAAGCGAGGACACGAACAGATTATATTCAACTACGATAGGGTGTCAGGACTTAAAGCCATCATTGCCATTCATGATACGACTCTGGGGCCCGCCCTGGGGGGCTGCCGAATGCTGCCTTATGCCAGCGAAGATGCTGCGCTAGAAGACGTGTTGCGTCTTTCGGAAGGCATGACCTATAAGGCTGCGGCAGCGGGACTGGATTTTGGCGGAGGTAAGGCGGTTATTGTAGGAGATCCGGCAACGGAAAAAACCGAGGCGATGTTTCGCGCCTTAGGTCGGTTTATTGAGGCGCTCCACGGTCGGTTTTCCACGGGAGAGGATGTGGGGACCACTGGCGATGATTTCGTGTATTCGCTTAGAGAAACGAAACATCTGGTGGGGTTGCCCAAGGCTTACGGGGGTGCTGGAGACACTGGGGATATCACGGCCGCAGGCGTAATCAATGCCATGCGCGCTGCCTTAACGTATCGTTTTGGTGCACCTAGCTTGGAAGGTCGCAAGGTTGCCATTCAAGGCCTCGGGAAAGTCGGCTATCACGTAGCCAAGCGGGCCGCAGAAGAAGGAGCATTGGTGGTTGCTGCCGATATTAATCCCCAGTTGGTGGGGAAAACTGTATCGGAACTAGGAATTGAACCGGCAGATCCGTGGGCAATATTGGAAACCGAATGCGAAGTACTAGCTCCTTGCGCTCTGGGCAACGTTATCAACGAGAACACCATCGAGAAGTTAAGATGCCACATTGTGGCGGGATCCGCTAACAATCAATTAAAAGATTTAACCTTTGGCGACCGGCTACAGGATCGGGGGATTACATATGCTCCAGATTTTATTACCAATGCAGGCGGTTTGATCCAGGTGGCCGATGAAGTCCAGGGATATCGCTCGGAAAGAGTACAGCACCAAGTCGACAATATTTATGACTTGCTGCTGAATATCTTTCACAAAGCGGAAGCGACGGGACGTTCTACTGTTGCCATAGCCACCCAAATGGTAGAGGAACGCTTGTCTCTGTACCATGCGATTCATCGCATTTACGCCAAGAGTCCCTAACCTGTCGTGGTGGGGGAATTCTCCGCCATGGTCAAAGCGACAACTTCTACTGCGGACTTTTGTCGTGCGGTAAGGTCTTTCCACTACTTGGATATATCTTCAGATGCTGCTGAGTCTTTTACGGTTGACTGGTCTATGGACAAGGCATCGATGACGTCTTGAAAACTTTGCGGGAATGTGGTGCAGCTGGAACCGTACGCGTGCCAATGATCTCGGGGATATTCATCATGGCGATGAGCCATTAAGGACTAGGCTAGGGTAGAGCGATGAATGGCGTCGCCAATGGGGGCCTGACAGGTTTGCAAGCGGAGGCCAGTCTGGATAAGGAATTTTCAAATCGGCCAAAAGAGCGAATCCGAAAGGAGACCATTGGGAAATATGGGACAACATCTGGTTTTGGCGGGATCGCGGGCAGCGATAAGCGTCTTTCATGGAACACGTGGTGAGCTTATCGTAGGTAACGGCGTATCCGCAAGAATTTTGCGGACCCCCCTAAGCAGCTCGTGAACCATTATAATGAAGCTGTCAAAAGGTTGCGCGGGAATAGCGAAAGGAGCACAGGATGGCAACGGAACGAAAACTGGAGGTACCGACCCAAACGAACACAGATCCCTATCAAGGCAATCGCAGTTTTCGCACTTTGTCCGGGATCCCCATTAAAAAGGTTTATGATGCACACGATGTGGGACCGACGGAAGAGATTGGGGAGCCGGGCGGTTATCCTTACACACGGGGGATTCATCCCAACATGTATCGGGGGCGGCTATGGACAATGCGGCAGTTTGCCGGATTTGGCACGGCAGCCGAAACCAATCAGCGTTTTCACTATCTCTTGGATCAAGGGCAAACGGGCCTTTCGGTGGCGTTTGACATGCCGACGTTGATGGGCTTTGACTCGGATGACGCTCATAGCTTAGGCGAGGTCGGACGGGAGGGGGTTGCCATAGATACCATTGGATCAGCATAGTCCACTCTTGGTCTGTAGCATTGATTCCCACGATATGTCCTTGGAGAAGAGACTGGGAGGTAGAAAGTGCAATGTGGACCAACCCAGGATATGCCTGCGGAAGCGTGTATGGGCTCGCCCCAGGAGCGGGGGCAGACCACCCGCAGCCGCCAGACAACAATAACATCATGCTGGCGACTAGCCACCGCCCAACTCCGATTCGCACGTCGACACCTCCATACATATTGTGCGACGTTTCGACTCCCGTTTCAAGGATCGCTCGGCAATTGATGTTGTTTATTACGTTCCATCCCAGCCCTATGGATGATGTTTCCTTGCGTCGGTAGCAAGTTGTCAGGCAAAATTCCTGGCCAAGGGGTCCAAGCAATCGCTGTTATCTCACCATCAAGCGATGATTTCTGAGTCCCAATCTGGGTTGCTTCTGCCCAAAAT